>CAYRLT010000225.1:0-9157 GCA_964425095.1 uncultured Luteolibacter sp. | reverse complement strand
GGCGCGGACGATGCGGGGGAGCGGCAGCGGCGCGAAAGGTCAGCTGTGGAGTATGCGGGATCTGCGGGTGAGGGTTTGAATTTCTAAGTATCAGGCAATCCGCCCCTTCATTCCGTTTCACCGCCAGATCTCACAGGCGTGCGCGGCGAAGCCGGCGCCGAAGGCGGTGAGCCAGAGGCGTCGGTCATCAGGACGGGCTTCCGTGAGTCTTCGTTCCAGGGCGAAGAGGACCGCGGGGCTACTCATGTTTCCGTGGTCGCGTAGAACCTCACGTGTTTCAGTTAGAGTGAATGGCAGCGCACCCTCCAGAGCCTCCACCACATCGCGGCCACCGGAGTGAGCGATGACTTGATCCGGTTCTCCCTTGCGCAATAAAAACAGCTCGGCCACCGCTTCGGCGGCGAGTCCCGGCACGGCGCGGTGGAGTTGGTTTTTTAATTTTCCGCCGTCATTCACAAAGCGGTTTTTTTCGCGCTCCTGCGGGCGATGCGTCGTGGTGAATGCGCCGGCCTGCCAATCGCCGGGTTTGCCATCGGCGGTCCAGATCGCCGCCGCCGCACCGTCGCCGAACAGGCAAAGGCTGATGAGAACTCCCGGATCGTCATTCATATAAAATGCCGACGAACAAACCTCAACCGCCACGGTGGCGGCCACTGCGCCAGGATTTGCGGCGAGATATCCTTGAGCGGCACGCATCATAGGGATGGCCGCGCCGCAACCGAGACCGACCAGATCCGCAAGATAGACATCGTGGCGCAGCCCTAACAGCTCGGCGAGATGGCTGCTTACGCCCGGGCAGAGATAGCCGGTGCAGGTGCAGATGAACAAAGCGTCCACCTTGGAGGCCTTGATGCCACCGCGTTGCAAGGCCGCGGCAAGGGCGTTTGCTGCAAGTGGCGGGGCCTCGCGCTCGAAGCCCTCGTTCAATTCCTGAGCATTGCGTGAAAACACCGGCCCGATTTCCTCCAGCGCGAAATTCCGCCGTTCGATGCCCGCTGCGCCGCTGGTCAGCACTTTTTCCACCAAGGAGGCGGAGCGGGTCCGGAGTGAATCCAGCAGTCCTTTTCCTTGGAAGGCGTCCCAGCATTCGAGTTGTGAAAACGAGCGAGGCGGGACGGCGGTGGCGATGGAGCGGAGATACATGATGAATTGAAAAAGTGATACTAACGAACAAAAGAAAGCATTGGCTTGAATGGCAGGAGCCGCGCTGAAGATAGAGTTTGTAGGAGAGCGCGGCCGGATGACTCGAACAAGACCCGGTGGAGCAATTGTGCTGCGGTCAACCGTCGGCGAAAGCGGTGGACCAGCAACGAGCGGCATTCATTCGCCGTTGAGAGCCATGCGTGATCGCCTTTAGCCCATGAAACCAGCGGCGTGCAGACACACTCGGCTGCTTGGAACGCCATCGACATGCCATTGCCGGTGAAGGGTGGAATCATGCTTTCCGCATCTCCGAGGCAGAGTAATCCTGGCACGACATCTTGGCGGCCAAGTTCAAAACCGGCGACGGCGGAAAATGAACTTTCTCTCCATTCCGCCTGTCTCAGCAGTGCTGCGAGTTCGCGATTTCCGCCAGCCACCAAATAAGCGGGCAATAGATCCGCGCCGGTTGCATCAAGCTGGCGGTCCAGCCGGAACAATCCGCAAACATTCACCCATCCGTCCTCCACGCCCGCTAATCCGGCATAGCCATTCCGCCCGGTGTGCATTTCCAGATCCGCCGTCATCGGCAATCCGCGGAGGTGCGCTTTCAGGCCGATCCATGGGCCCGTGCGCGGCCGTCTGCCAGCAGCCCAGACGTAGCCTTCAGCTGGCACCGGCCTAGCCCGCGTGTTGGTTTTCACGGTGCCGCCGAGGGATTCCACCCGAATCCTCAGTCGCTCGTCCAACTCGAAGCGTGAAATTCCGAGCGCTGGATCTGGCAGTGCGTCGCGATGCATCACGCGTCCATTCTCAAACCAGCAAACGGATGTGTGCTTCCTAACGTCATCAAACAACTCACGAATGCCTAGGAAATCCAAGGTTTCCGGAGTGACGCCAGAGATGAATTCACCGCAAACCCGGTGGCGCGGATAGTGGCCCGCTTCGAGGACAGTGACCGGCACGCCGCGCAGGCGCAAGGCGCAGGCAAGCGAGAGCCCGGCAAGTCCGCCGCCGGCGATGGTGATTTCCCTCATGAATTAAGCAACCCTAGCACGCGTCTCCCGCCGCGCCATGTGGAAGTTTCAGAAAACTCCCACCGTTCGGGTTTTAACCCCAGAAGTGCGGGCAGTTCGCCCTTCGTAAATCCGGCATTGATGCTCACGTGCATGTCATGGCGGGTCACTCGATTGACCCACGGCCAGATGGATAAGCCCAGCAAATGAGGGATCCTCGCTCGGTCCGGCTCGCAGAAAACCACGATTTCGAATCCTTCGCAAAGCGTCCCGAGCGCACGGAGCGCCTCGCCTTCGAAGTGATGGAGAAACAAGTTTGCAATTAACACCCTGCCGCTTAAACCGTGGCGGTCTGATAACAAATCTCCCTGTCGCCACCGCACCCGCGAGTCGAGTGTTGCCGGGCGTGGTGCGAGATCACATGCGGTTAGTTCAACTTTGGGAAACATCACCGAAAGTTTGGAGATCAAAGCGCCATCTCCCGCGCCGATTTCGACAATCCCGCGTGCAGCGGCGTCGGGAAACTTTTGGATGGCCCGGCAAATCCAGCGTTCGTTGCCCATGAGGAAGTTGATTCGCCGGAGATCACGTCGGCTGCGCACGGCTTCGGGATCATCGGCGGGTAGATGATCGAGGATTTCCGGGAGAACGCTGCGGGTTTTCATTTCTCGAGCAGTGTTCCTTCCGTCACTCCGAGTTTTTCGAGGGCTTGCACTTGATTTAACAGACTGAACGCATCCGAATCTCCGGATAGTAGATCCTGATAGGCGCGAATCGTTTGAGCTGCTGCGGTGGCATCTTCATCGAGAAGTTCCACGCGGAAGCGCGCGAGGCCAGCGGAACGCAGGCTGTCATAGAAGCGCGCGCCGGTTTGCGCCTTGCCGTTGAAGAGGGTGTTGCGGCAGCCGACATCCGCTTGGAGTCGATGAAGTTGGCCGACCCGATCGCGGAGGTGGACGACGTGTTTTTCGCAGGGCCGACCGCAGTCTTTGTAGGTCGTTCCTTCGCTGAGAAACACGCAGAACACACAGTGCTCCATGTGAAACATCGGCATGTGTTGATGCAGCGTAAGCTCGAACCATTCCGGTGGCGCTTCCCGCAGGAGATCCATGACCTGGCCGATGTTGAGATCATAGGAAACGGTTAGGTAGTCGAGTCCGGCGTTTTCCATCAACAGCCGGGCGGTGATGGGGTTGGCGGCGTTGAGTGAGAAATCACCGATTTTTTTGAGATCGCTACGATCTTTGTAGTATTCGAGAGCTGCGAGATTCCGTAGTAATAGTCCGTCGGGGGCGGCGTTTTCAATGAGCTTTAGGTAACCGATTTCGCCGGGTTTGAGGATGCGCGGGGTGGCGAGAGAGATTGTGGATTGTGGATTGGAGATGGTGGATCTGAAGAGTTGAACCGCGTCTTTATAGCGGCGCGGATCTTCAAAATCGCAGTAGATGGTTTGCACGCCGGATTCGATGGCGGCATGGAGTTGATCGAAGTTTCGGCAGAGGACGGAGAGTGGGGGAACGTCCAACATCGAACGCTCAACATTGAACTTCGAAGGAAGAGTAGGGAGAAGGTCGCGGAAAGTGGTGGTGATGATGGCGGGAGACTGGCCGGCTGAAGCCAGCGCTCCTTTTTCGAGATTTGCGACGAGATCGCGGCGGAGTTGGTTGAGTGCGGAGAGCGGGAAATGGCAGGCTCCTTCGAGTTGGTTGTCGAGTGAGGCGAGTTCATAGGAAGACTCGCCGAGGCGGCCGAGCTGGGCGGCGAGTGTTTCCGTGTCGAGCGGGCGCTTGGCGGCGGCTTGCATAGGGATGGTGGATACTGCTGAAAACGTGCGGTTGTCATGAACCGCCGCTACCGTTAAGAGTTCGCAGGGTTTTCCGGTGACGGTGAGATGGAGTGGGGTTTTCTTTTCGGCGGGGCGGGTGTTCTGCCAGAAGCGGCGGAGTTCGGAATCGAGTTTTGGGTCGGATGTTTTATAGATCGTGTGCCCTGGCTGGATGCGGTCGAAATTGATGCCGCTGAAGGTTTTGTGGAAAATGAGGCGGTCATTCTCGATTTTCCAGATGCGCGCGCCTTGTTCGAGATCGCGGTTTTCCCCGGCATCGAAGACCACGCCGTCACCCGGCATGATCGGAACGCCGGTGAGCTTGGTCAGCTTGATCCAGCCGGGTCCGCAATCGGCGATCTCTCCTAACAATGGGCCGCGCTTTTTGCCGAATCGGCCATGCGTTAGATACGGGTGATTGGTTCCGCCGAGCCAGCCGTTGCTGAGGCCGCGTGAAAATGTCATCTCCAAGGCATAGCGGTCTTCAGCGGTGACGGGGGATTCCGCCTGAGCGATCGCGGCATCGAGCGCCTTGCGATAGACGCGGGTGACGGCGGTGACGTATTCCGGAGATTTTAAACGGCCTTCGATTTTGAATGATTTCACGCCGGCTTTCACGAGATTCGGGATGAGATCCACGGCGGCGAGGTCTTGCGGGCTGAGTAGGTAGCGGACTTCGCCGAGTTCGCGGGTTTCGCCATCGACGACGATTTCGTAGGGCATGCGGCAAGCTTGCGCACACTCGCCGCGGTTGGCGCTGCGCTGGCCGAGCGACTCGCTGGTGAGGCATTGTCCGGAATACGCGACGCAGAGGGCACCGTGAACGAACACTTCGAGTGGGGTTTTTGTGGAGGTGTTTTGGAAGCGTTCGATTTCACGCACCGAGAGTTCGCGGGCAAGCACGGCGCGCTCCATGGGGAACAGCGATTCGATGAAAGCGAGACCCTCGGGCGAGGTGATCGTCATTTGGGTGGATGCGTGGAGTTCCACGTTCGGGGCCACCTCGCGGGCAAGTTTGGCAAGGCCGAGATCCTGGATGATGAGCGCATCCACGCCTGCGGCGGCGATTTTTCGGAGCTGCGCTTCGGCGGCAGCCAGTTCATTGGTGAAAATGAGTGTATTCATCGTCACGAAGCCTTTCACGCCGTGGCGGTGCAGGAATTCCATGAGCTCCTCCAAGTCCGCATCAATGAAATTATCCGCGCGCAGACGCGCGTTGAAGCGGGGTAGCCCGAAGTAAATCGCATCCGCACCAGCGGCGACTGCGGCGCGGGCGCAATCCCAGTTTCCCGCAGGGGACAGCAATTCGGGGGTGGTATCGGAGACGTTCACGCGCGGACTCAAGCACGGGGATTGCAGAAAGGATAGGCGGGATTTTCCGACCCAAGTAGCCAAGTGGTGACTTTTTTGCAACTTCGTGGCGAAGTGATGGTTTCACCCTCCATGCTCCCGCAAGCCGAAAATTCCTGGACGCCTCATGAGGCGGCGCACCTGTTGAATCGCGCGGGGTTTGGCGCCAGCCCGGATGAAATCAAGGCTTTGCACGCGCTTGGACGAGCCGAGGCCGTTGATTCTCTACTCAACCCCACGGAGTCGCTCGACGCTTTTCCTCGCCCCGACTGGGCATCCAAGGACCAGGCGCTCGCCGATATGCGCATGCGCCTTGAGCAACGTCGCGAGATTCAGAAAAAATCGCGCGGTCTATCTGCAGAGGAAACGGAAAAACTCCGTCGCTCCACTTTTCAGGACAAGCAGAAGGACAACCCGCAGCATGCCCTTGAAAGCCAGGGTTGGTGGTTCCGCCGGATGTTGAAAAGCAAGGCTCCGTTACGCGAAAAAATGACTTTGTTCTGGCACGACCATTTCGCGAGCTCAGTCCAGAAGGTCAAGCAGCCGGTCCTGATGTTAAACCAGAACGAGTTATTCCGACGTCACGCGTTCGGCAGTTTCAAATCCCTCACCCAGGCGGTCCTGATGGATCCCGCGATGATGCTCTACCTCGACACCCAGAGTTCGAAGAAAGGGCAACCCAATGAAAACTTCGCCCGCGAAGTGATGGAACTCTTCACTCTCGGCGAGGGAAACTACACGGAGAAAGATATCCATGAGGCAGCGCGCGCGTTCACAGGATACTCACTCAACCGCTTAACTGGTGAAGTTTTCCACAACCGCCGCCAATGGGATGAAACACCGAAAACCGTATTCGGAAAAACCGGGGCCTATGATGGCAAAGACGTTATCAACCTGATCTTCGAAAAACCAGAGGCCGCGAAGTTCATGGCGAAAAAAATCTGGGAGTTTTTCGTTTATGACAATCCGCCGGATGCCGCGGTCAACATGCTCGCCGAGACGCTCCGCAAATCGGACTACGCGTTGGCACCGCTACTGCGCGAACTCTTTCTCTCGAAGGAATTTTATTCGGAAGCATCCATCCGCAGTCAGATCAAGTGCCCGGTGCAATTCATCATTGCCCTGTTGAAGCAACTCGAAGTCACCGCGCCACCGTCGGCCTTCCCGATCACCGCGCAACAACAACTCGGACAAGTGCTATTCATGCCGCCGAACGTCGCGGGCTGGGATTGGGGTCAGGCATGGATCAATACCAACACCTTGCTCACTCGCTATAATCTCTCCGGATTTCTGGTCAAAGGTGCGGAAAGTGCCGGCAATGTCATGGAGGGTGAGCGCATGAAAACTCAAGGCATGGCATCCGGCCCTAAACGCGCCGGGCGTGGATGGAATGGTCCGGATTATGAAAAAATCGCACCCAGATCGCTGCGGGAGACCCCAGCACAATTGGTGGATTCCTTGATCCAACGATTCTTTCAAGGACCTGTTCCGGACAAGGCGAGGGATTCCTTCATCGCCTACGCCAACGCCAAGAAGGGCGTCATTTTCACCGACAAGGAAACAGCCGAACTCTGCCACCTCATTCTAAGCACGCCTTACTATCAGCTTTGCTGATTGAGACACAAGACTTGAAGACACAAGACAAGAGAAGAGAGAGCGTTGCTCTTACCCATAACTTTTAACCCATAACTTTTACCACCACCTCCCCATGAAAACCCGCCGTGACTTTCTCCGCTCGACCGTTCTGGGTGCCTCCGCTGCATGGACTGTGCCGATGTTTGTCGAGCGCACATTCGGGCAACTCCATCAATCCTCCAAGGATCTCGCGATTCAGGGTGTGACCGGCAAGGATGATACCATTCTCGTCGTGCTGCAACTTGCTGGTGGCAATGACGGGTTGAATACTTTGGTTCCTTATGCGGATGACGTCTATCAGAAAGCGAGGCCGCGTCTCGCCAAGAGCAAAAAAGAAATCATCAAACTCAATGATTACGTCGGTCTCAATAACTCGATGCCGTTTCTCGGCTCGCTTTTCAAGGAGGGGAATCTCGGCATCGTGCAAGGAGTCGGTTACCCGAATCCAAACCGTTCCCACTTCGTCTCCACCTCGATCTGGGAAACCTGCGATACCAACAACCGATCGAGCACCGGTTGGCTCGGGCGTTATTTCGACAATGCCTGTCCCGGCGCGGACCCCACGGTGGGTATCAGTTTCAATAAAACCCAACCCGAGAGTTTTGGCGCGAACCAAAACCCGGGCGTCTGCCTGAATTCGCCCGAGCTCTACCGCTGGATCCACGGCGGCGGCGAACAAGCCGAAGCCGAACACTTTTTTGCGATGCTCAACCAACCGGACGCCGAGCATGATGCACCCACCGATGGCGCATCCATCGATATGCCGGCTGGCGGGAAAACCGGTGGCATCAAGGGTGAGGGCAATCTCGCATTTCTTGAGCGCGTCGCACTCGATGCCCGCGTCAGTTCAAAACAAATCCTCGAACTCGCCGCCAAACATAAAACCACCGTTCGCTACGATGGTACACCGCTCGCCCGCAACCTCAACCTGATTTCCCGAATGATCGCCGGCGGTATGCCGACCCGCGTTTATTATGTCAGCCACGGCGGATTTGATACCCATAACCAACAAGTCAATTCGCACGATCGTCTGTTAGCTCAATTGGATGGCGCTTTGAAATCCTTCTTCGCCGACCTCAAACAACAGGGCAACGACAAGCGCGTCGTGCTCATGACCTTCTCCGAGTTCGGCCGCCGCGTGGAGGAAAACGCCAGCGCTGGGACTGATCACGGCAAAGCCTCTTGCCTTTTCGTCGCCGGGCCCGGCGTCAAGGGCGGACTCTTCGGCAAGCATCCGAGTCTCACGGATCTCTCACAGGGCGATCTCCAGCACACCGTCGATTTCCGCAGTGTTTACGGCAGTTTGTTAGCGGACTGGCTCAAGACACCGGATCTCAAACCGATCCTCGGGGCGAACTATCCGAATTTGAAATTGATAGGTGCGTAGTCTTTAGGCGTCACAACGGATGATCCCCGCGTAGGATATGAATTCCCCGGCGGATGTATTCGGTGGCGGACCACAGCGTAAAAATGGCCGCCACAAGGCATGGCCACATGGGTGAAAAGGGGACTACTTTGAGCATCACCCAGCCCAGCGCGATCATTTGAGTGACGGTGCAAACTTTGCCGGACCAGTGAGGTGCAATTTTCACTTCGCGGTGATGGTTCCACAAGATCCGGATGCCGCCGATGATGATGCAATCCCGCAGCAACACGATGCCGGCAAACCATGCGGGAAGCCGCCAGCCATCCACTCCCCAATCGACAATCGAGAGCGTGATGACGCCAGTTAGCAGCAGCGACTTATCCGCGATGGGATCGATGAATGCTCCGAATTTCGATATCTGGTTGAAACGGCGGGCGACCCAACCATCGATGCCATCGCTGGCGGCGGCGGTGATAAAAACGCCGAGTGCCCACAAGCGGAGGGTTTCATTTGCGTGGCCGGTTTTCACAGAATACCCGTAGGCAAGCGCCAAGACGGCGAACACCGGGACCATCAGAATTCGGGTGATGGTGATTTTACTGGCGAAGGTCACGCTGTGATTAAAGCAGAATCCAGCTAGAGAACAAACCGGAAACTTCACCCGTTCCGGCGCGGAGCGTCGCCTCAATAGACTGGAGCGCCGTATTGGTCACTGCCGCCAGCGCCACCACCTTGGTTCGAGTTCTGGATTTTTTGCTGTGTCCAAGAATAGGCATGCTTTGTATCGCGCCAAACCCCGATCGAGGTATTGCAGGAATTCAGCGT
>CAYRLT010000224.1:0-3693 GCA_964425095.1 uncultured Luteolibacter sp. | reverse complement strand
CACTCATCACACCGATCGGCACCTTTCTTTTCCGCAAGCACATCCAGTTGAAAGAAGACGGGCGCGAATTATAAGGATACCGCCGGACACTCAATACCCCTCACCGCGGGCAAGGAGCTCCGCTTCCTCCTCATGCGAGTGGATTTGCAACGCAACCTGCACGCCTTCCTTGTCCGCCGCCGCCTTCAGCACATTGCGGATCGCCGATGCCGTGAATCCATTGCGGCCAATCATCATCGCCACATCCGCGCTGGCGAGCACCAGCTTGAAACGCAGTTTTTTCGGCGTGAGTTCGGCAACTTTCAGCTGCGCCTGTGAGGGATCGTCGATCAACTTCACGGCCACATACTGGAGAAAATTCCTCAAACGTTCGGTGACGGGGTTCATGCGGGAAGCATGGCGCGGAAGAGTCCTCCCGGCAAGTCTCGGTTAATCCATCGCTTTTCTGATTGACCATACGGCTCATCGGCTATTGGACGCAGGCGCGCATTCAAGCACATGAAAATTCTCATCCTCTCCCGGAACCCGCAGCTCTACAGCACATCCGCCCTAGTGACCGCCGCCGAAACCCGCGGCCACGAGGTCCGCGTGGTCGATTACCTCCGCTGTTACATGAACATCACCTCCCGCAAACCACGGATCTACGTGGATGGCGAGGAGCTCGTGGCAGACGCGGTGATTCCGCGGATCGCCGCCAGACACACGTTTTACGGCAACGCCGTCGTCCGCCAATTTGAAATGATGAACGTGTTCTCGCTCAATGATTCGGTGGCCATCGCCCGCTCGCGCGACAAGCTCCGCTCATTGCAAATCCTCGCGAAACGAGGCATCGGCCTGCCCATCACCGGTTTCGCCCACCACACCGACGCCACCGGCGAGTTGATCAAAATGTGCGGTGGTGCTCCCCTCGTCATCAAATTGCTCGAAGGCACCCAAGGTGTCGGCGTCGTGCTCGCGGAAACCGCCAACGCCGCAGAATCCGTCATCGAGGCATTCAAAGGCCTCAACGCCAACATCCTCGTCCAAGAATTCATCAAGGAAGCCGAGGGCGCGGACATCCGCTGCGTCGTCGTCGGCGGCAAAGTCGTCGCATCAATGAAACGCCAAGCCGCCAAAGGCGAGTTCCGCTCCAACCTCAATCGCGGCGGATCCTCTGAAAAAGTCAAAATCACCCCGCAAGAACGGACTGTCGCCATCGCCGCCGCCAAAGCCATGGGCCTCAACGTCGCCGGCGTCGATCTCCTCCGCTCAAATCACGGCCCGGTCGTGATGGAAGTGAATTCCTCCCCCGGCCTCGAAGGCATCGAGCAATCCTCGAATAAAGACGTCGCCGGAACCATCATCGAGTTCATCGAACGCACCGCCGTCAAACCCTCGAAATCCACCGATAAATAACCTCTCAAGGAGCGGCGGAACGTGTCCGCCGATGCCCATGAGAAGCCAATGAGATTAGCGAAGCTCTTCCCATTATCCCCCATGGTCAGGGAGAACACGTTTCGTCCCTCCGCGATCATGCATCGCCCCACACTTGATTCTTCCCCTCTCCACCACCGCAGACTTGCCAGCCACCCAGCCACCCGCCATTTTCCCGCCCATGTCACGCAGTCACCGCATCACGATCCTCGCCGGCGACGGCATCGGGCCCGAAGTCATGGCCGAAGCCGTCCGCATCCTCGAAGCCACCGAACAAAAATTCGGCTTCACGATTTCCCGCAGCGAGCACCTCGTCGGTGGCGCAGCCATCGATGCCACCGGCCACCCCCTGCCACCGGAAACCGTCGCCGCCTCGGCACAAGCGGATGCGATCCTCTTCGGTTCAGTCGGCGGCCCGAAATGGGAAAACCTGCCACCCGAGATCCAGCCGGAACGCGGTGCGCTGCTTCCCTTGCGCAAACATTTTGGCCTCTTCGCCAATCTCCGCCCCGGCGTCTGCATGCCCGCTCTCACCCACGCCTCGCCCGTCAAACAGGAACTCATCGCAGATGGCTTCGACGTGCTCTGCGTCCGCGAACTCACCGGCGGAGTCTATTTCGGAACCCCCAAAGGCCGACACGAAGAAAATGGCGAACCCGTCGCCCTCGATACGATGGTTTACAAAAAAAGTGAAATCGTCCGCATCCTGCGCGTCGCCTTCACCGCCGCCATGGGCCGCAAAAAACAATTGCTCTCGGTCGATAAGGCCAACGTGCTCGCCTCCTCCGTGCTCTGGCGCGAAACCGCCATCGAAATCGCCAAGGAATTCCCCGAGGTCCAATTGTCCCACATGTATGTCGACAATGCCGCTATGCAACTCATCCGCCGACCCGGATCGTTCGATGTGCTCGTCACGGAAAACCTCTTCGGCGACATTCTATCCGATGAAATGGCCATGATTTCCGGCTCGCTCGGCATGCTTCCCTCCGCCTCGCTCGGCACGAAAAACGAGAAGGGCCTCTACTTCGGCATGTACGAACCGTCCGGTGGTTCCGCTCCCGACATCGCCGGCCAAGGCATCGCCAACCCGATCGCCCAAATCCTCTCACTCGCCATGTTGCTACGTTTCTCGCTCGGTGAAACCGATGCCGCAATCGCCATCGAAAACGCCGTCGCCAAAGCTATCGCCGATGGCTTCCGCACCGGCGACATCGCCACCGGCCGCCAAGGCGAAACCAAAGTCGGCACCACCGCCATGGGCGATGCCATTCTAGCAAGACTCTGATAGAGGAGTCTTAAACTGGAGCGCGAAATGTCGGCGCTCCGCAGGATATCGGCGCTCCAGCGCCTACATGCTCGATATTTCCGGGGTATTTGTCTGAACCTGAATCCTTCCAAGCCCACCTCTGCCGCTTGCCACCGAATATCCGTCACAACGGTGTCCAACTTTCAGATCATGAAGTTGTGGGTCAGGCACAGCAGACGCGCCTGGCAGGTTTTCGCGTTGGCGGTGCTGGCCCACGACTTGGTTTCGCCGAGTTTGGTTTTAAACTCCGCGAAGACTTCCTCAACATCCCAGCGTGACTTGTAGAGCAGGGCGACGATACAGGGAGGCACGCTGACGGGAAGGTTAATCAGATCGGTATAAACGGTTCCGGTTTCGGGATCTTGATAGGTCACGCGCCGCAGGGTCACCCCCATGCCGGTGCCGACAAGTTCATCGGCGACCACTCCCCGGTTGATCGGATCGCTAACATTGAACGGATGAACGCCAAGAATATCGATCGTCATATCTTCCTTCTCGCGGCTCAGAAAGTAGATGCCGCGCTGCTTCCACTGAAACCATTGGCGGAAGTCGATGCCTGCGCGGTCCCAGATGTAGAGGACTTTGCGGCCTGTGGCAGCACCTTGGCGCAACGTCTGGATGTCCTAACGCTTTAGGGCACGCATGTCGTGCTCTTTTTTTCGCTCGACCTGGTCACTTACAGTTAGATGGGTCATGCCGTGACTGCGCAGGTCCAGCGAGTAGAGGTGGCCGGTGGCGAATTTGGTGGCGGTGAACGCTGCGGCCCGACTGACGGGTTTGTTCTGGGTGGGCCTCTTGCGGGACGCGGCCTTGTCATGGCTGGCGACTGCGATGAAGTGACCGTCGCCGGCGTAGATGTCGAAGTCATCCAGACACTTGAAAGTCGCGAATGGATCGGGCATCGCCCGACGCATATGGGCCTGAACTTGGGCAAGAATGTCAGTGAGCAGGGCAAGGCGGCGTTGGCTCTTGAG
>CAYRLT010000223.1:0-2414 GCA_964425095.1 uncultured Luteolibacter sp. | reverse complement strand
GGATCGGATTATCCGATGCAGCCTTACCACCTTTCGGACGGCACCATCCGCTTCATTGCGCTCGCCACCGCGCTTTTGCAACCGGAACCGCCATCGACCATCATCATCGATGAACCGGAGTTGGGACTCCATCCGCACGCGTTGGCCATTCTCGCCGAACTCATCCAACACGCGGCCACCCGCACCCAGCTCATCATCGCCACCCAGTCGGCGACCTTGCTCGATCATTTCGGCGTGGAGGACATCGTGGTGGTGAAAAGGCATGCCGGAAGCTCGACGTTCACCAGACTGGAACAAAAGGATTACGACAAGTGGCTGGAGTCATACACCGTTGGTGAGCTTTGGACCAAGAACGTGATCGCAGGAGGGCCCAGCTATGAGTGAACCGGTCTATGTCGCCGTGATTTGTGAAGGCCCTACGGAGCGCATCTTCGTGGATGCCATTTTGTCCCCTCACTTCCACAGCCTAGGGATTTTCATGACCCCAACGGTTCTTACGAAGAAAGGGGAAAAGGGAGGTGATGTGAAATACAGCCGTCTTTACAACGATCTGAAGACGCATCTGCAACAGGGACATAATCACTGCGTCACCACGTTTTTCGATTTCTATGGACTGACCGATTACTGGCCGGGATATGACGACGCGAAAAGGAGGAGCAGCCCCTCTGAAAAGCAGAAGCTGATTTCCGACGAGGTCAAACAAACTGCTGACAAGAGCCTTGAAGAATTCCGGTCTTTCGAGCGGTTTCTTCCGCACTTCGTCATGCACGAAATCGAGGCGCTTTATTTCAGTTGTCCAGCCACACTTGCAGCTAAGCTAGAAGTCGATGTATCGAAAGTTCAAGTGATTCTTGATGAATGCGGAGAGCCCGAGGCTATCAATCACGAAAGGAATACGTCTCCAAGTCACCGGTTGGATGATCTTTGCAAGGATGGTTTCCGGAAAACATCCACGGGCATATCCATCGCACAGGAAATCGGTCTGCCGAAAATGCGTGCGAAATGTCCGTTGTTCGATCAATGGGTGCGGACAATCGAGGGATTGGCCGAGACGCGAAAACTTGGCTGAATGAACGACGACTTGTTTTTACGGTCGTTTCCTAACTGAAGCATTTCACCATACCCATCCAACACGCCATCTGAAAAGTCGGAGCCACGCCCGAAGCGCGAGGGAACATCGAACTTCGAACTCCCAACATGGAACATCGAAGTGAAGAACATGACCGGCCGGCGCAGGCGATCTGGGAGGCAGGCTTCTTCGCCAACCAGAATTCTGTCGGCCGGCCCCGCGCCGAGGAATGGCGCTACACGGAGGAGAAGCTGAAGGGGCGATTTCGGAATTGGGGCAAAGAAGGCCAAGGGGGATGAAATGAACTCGAAAAAATCGTTTACAAATTTGGTAAACGAAACGAGGTTAACGCCGCTCCTCCATGGAAGTCACCTACCGAACTTCAAAGCTCCGCAAGCTGGCGGAGAACAAGAAGGCCCTGATTTCTGAATTGGGACCCGTCTGCGCCAAGAAGTTCGAGCAGCGGATTTCCGAGTTTCTGGCGGCGGAATGTCTGGAAGACCTGAAATATCTTCCCGGCCCCCGCATCCATGAACTGAAGGCGGATCGAAAAGGCCAGTTTTCAGCGGACCTGAAACACCCACTGCGGCTGATCTTCGTGCCCACCAACCAGCCCGAACCGCGCAAGACGACCGACGGCGGCTGGGACTGGGCGGGCATCACCCTGATCGAAATCCAAGAAATCACCGATACCCATGAGTAACTCATCCACATCCCTTGCCTTCGCGACGCCCCCGGGAGACACGCTTCAGGAGACGATCAACGCGCTGGGTATGAGCCAGGTCGAGCTGGAAAGCCGGACCGGCATCAACAAGAAAACCATCAACCGCATCATCAAGGGCAAGGAGCCGATCACCCAGAAGACGGCATTGGCCTTTGAAAAGGTGCTGAAAGTGCCTGCCCACTTCTGGCTGAACATGGACAACCGCTACCGCCAGCACATGGCCCGGCAGGCGGAAGCGGCGACCATGAGCGCTCACGCCGAGTGGGGAAAGCTGTTTCCCTATGCCCAGATGGTGAAAGCGGGCTTCGTGCCAACCACAGCCAGCGTCGGCAGCAAGGTCGCGGCGCTGTTGGAATACTTTGGCGTATCGCATCCGGACGGCTGGCAGCAGATGTATGGCGGCATGAAGTCCGAGTTGTCCTACCGCAAAACAGCAAAGGCGGCCGACAAGCTGGGAGCACTCTCCGCCTGGCTACGCCAGGGCGAGATCCAAGCGGATGCCGTGTCGTGTTCAGAATTTGATGAAGCCGTATTTCTCGATGAACCAGGAGGCGGGCAGCGACATGGCGATGTATACGTACATGAAACTCATCGCCAGGAATCCGACCCAGAACTCGCTCA
>CAYRLT010000222.1:0-2197 GCA_964425095.1 uncultured Luteolibacter sp. | reverse complement strand
AATCGAGATGGGCGAGCCGAATGGAACCACGCAGACAGTGATGAGAGCGGGGACGACGGTGAGAGCGGGGGCGAGCCAGTAGAAGGCTTTCCGCACGTGGGACGGGGTGAAATCTTCTTTGAGGAAGAGTTTCAAGCCGTCGGCCATGGGTTGGATGAGGCCGAAGAAGTGGAAGTCTTTTTTGAATCCGAAAAGCGTGAGCGGAATGCCGACGCGGTTAGGGCCGACGCGGTCCTGAATGATGGCGGAGAATCGCCGCTCGAAGTAAACCGAGATTGGGACGAGCGGCAGCACCACAATGAACGTGAGGGTGACGATCTTCACCAAGATGATGGCGATCTGGATGACGAGGTCGGGCATTGGGGAAAGATTAAAAGTTAGAAGTTATTGGTTAGGATTTCACCCATTGATCTGTCCGGCGGCTTTACGGGCTTGTTCATTTTCCAAAAGCGGGATTTTATAGCCGGTATCGATGATTTGGGTGCCTTGGTGACCGATTTTGGAGAGGGTGAGGCCGTTGAAGGCTGAGACGGCTTCGGCGAGGGCTTTGAAGACATCCTCGATGTGGTGGACTTCATTTTTCTCTCCGGTGATGGCGAGGATGAGGTCGCGGAGGATTTCCCAATCGTCGTGAGCTTGGCCGGGCATTTCGACGGCGCGGTTAAGGCGTTGGAGTCGGCCGGGGAGATTTACCATCGAGCCGCGTTTTTCGGCGAAGGCGGCGGCGGGTAGGACGAGGTGGGCGGCGAGGGCGGTGGGATTGGCGAGGATGTGGGATTGGAGAAGGAAATCGAGTTTCGCGAGGTCGGAGAAATGAAATCCGGCGTCGGTGATGAGATCTTCGCCAAGCACGATGAGTGCTTTGATTTCGCCGTTGCGGACACCATCGCGGATGGAATCGAGTTTCGCGTAGGGGTCTTCGGTTTCGAGGACGAGTTTGGCGCCGGTCGTGTTAGGGTTGCGGTCGGCGGCGATGAGCAGGGCGTCGGGTTCCGCGAAACGTGGGACGAGTGAAAGGTGGGTGGTGCCGATTTCCGAGGCGAGAGCGCGGGTGAGGAAGAGTTCCTCATTGGTCATGCGGCCGGAGGCGACGATGGCGATTTGGTTGGGAGTGATGGATTTCAGCTTGGCCGCGGCGTTTTTGAGGGCCTCGGACCATGAGGTGGCGGAATGTTGGGCGCCTTCCTTGGCGAGCGGTTCGGTGAAGCGTGCTTCGCCATCGATGTAATGGAAATTGAGGCGGTGGGAATCCGGCATCCAAGCTGAGTTCACCGCATCATTTTGGCGCGGGGTGATGCGGTGGATGGTATTGCCGCGGGTCCAGACCGTGATGTTGGTGCCGGTGCCGCAATTCACGTCGATGGTGGGGGTTTCCTTGAGGAACCAAACCCGCATTTGGAAACGGAAGTCGTTGGATGTGAGTGCTCCGACCGGGCAGATGTCTGCGGTGTTGAGCGAGTAATTTGAATCCAGCAGGCGGTTTGGATGGACGGTGAGGGTGGTGTGAGTGCCGCGTTGGGTGAAACCAAGGACGGGGTCACCGGCGACTTCATCCATGAAGCGAATGCAGCGGCTGCACATGATGCAGCGCTCGTCGTCGAGTCGGATGCGTGGGCCGATATCGACATTTTTCGGTTTTTTCACCTTCATGTCGACGAAGCGTGAGACGCCGCGACCGTGTTCGACCGAGTGTTCTTGGAGTCGACATTCGCCGGCTTGATCGCAGATCGGGCAGTCGAGCGGGTGGTTGATGAGGAGGAATTCCATCACGCCCTCGCGGCATTTTTCCACGAGCTCGCCGTTGGTTCGGATGCCCATGTTTTCAGAAACCGTGTTGGCGCAGGCGATGACCGGGCGGGGAATCCAGCCGATCGGTTCGTAGCCAGCGTCGTCGCGCTGGGGTTCTTGTCCGGGTGCTGGGCGTGGTGGCATGCCCATTTGCACGAGGCACATCCGGCAGTTGCCTGGGGAACTGAGCTTCGGGTGGTAGCAATAATGCGGAACGATGGTTCCAGCGGAGCGGCAGGCCTCGATCATGCGAGTTCCCTTGGGGAATTGGTGCCAAAGGCCGTCGATCTGGACGTTGACCATGCCTTTGGCGGCCGCAAGGTCTTTAGGTTGTGTGGATTCCGCAATCGTCGAAGGTGTGTCGCTCATGGCTTCAATGAAAAGCCGGACGAGAGTGCTGACATCGTCC
>CAYRLT010000221.1:0-11851 GCA_964425095.1 uncultured Luteolibacter sp. | reverse complement strand
ACGGTTGAACCAGTCGCCTGTGGCGGAGACTCAAGACTTGAAGACACAAGACAGAAGACGAAGAGGGCTCCGCGCAGATCATTGGCATCGACGCTCATAGAGACGCCGCTACAAGCGATTCATTCGCGTGCCGCGAAACTTTCAGTGTTCAGTTTTCAGGAAGAAGCCACGGGTTTGGGTTGGAAAACAAGGAGCGAGACGCTCCTTGGACGGACTGGAGCAAGATGCTCCAGCCACTTTGCGGAAACATGTTCGCGTCTCGGATTTCAACAAAGGCTGCGGAGGCGGTAGATTGAATCACATTCACGCATCAGTTGCGCTGTAGTTCACTCGAATGAAGCAAGGATTTTCAGATAGCCGTCAAAGGCGTAGAGTCGGCCGTATCTGCCGCCGGTGATTTCCTTGACCATCCCGTGACTCCTCAAGCCAAATGCTTTGTCGTCATCTGCGGTGCTTGCCGAGCAGTAGTTTCCCGAGTTAAGGTTCGGCCACGTCATGCCAGATGCCACGATTCACACGCTCGGACGGGTTTTGGAAACTTGCGGACCGGTTCTTTACCGCGTTTCCCTAGTCAACGGAAAAACCATCCTCGCCCACCTTTCCAAACCGCTCGCGGATGAAAACGCTGCGTTTTCGGTGGGTGACGAGCTCTTGCTCGAACTCACTCCCTACGATTTCGACACCGCACGGATTCTCGGCCGGGCGAATTGAGGTGATTATTTGCCGATACAGAAACTGCTGAAAATCACGCCGAGCAGATCCTCCGTATCGACGCGGCCGGGGATTTCGCCGAGGGCATCGAGGGCTTCCCTGAGGTCGATGGCGGCTAGCTCGGTGTCGATGGCTGGATCGTCGAGAATTTCGAGGGCGGCGAGCAGGGCGATGCGGGCGTGGGCGAGGCTGGTTTGGTGGCGTGCGTTGATGGCGATGGCGTGTTCGCCCCAATCGACCTGACCGAAGTGAAGGGAATTGCGAATGGCCTCAGAGAGAATTTCGAAGCCAGCACCGGTGTTGCAGGAGAGCCTTACTGCGTCCGCATCGGCCCAAGACAGGTGTTCGCCGAGGTCGGTTTTATTGAGGACGAGCAGGTGTTTGGCTGAAAAAGTGGGGCAGAGTGATCCGTTCGGGCGGGCCGTGGAGGCATCGGCGATTTCGAGCAACAAGTCAGCGGCTTCGATTTGGCGGACGGTGCGTTGGATGCCTTCCGCCTCGATGAGGTCACCGGCTTCACGGACGCCCGCGGTATCGACGAGGCGTAGCGGAATGCCGTGGAGGTTGATCGTTTCCTCGATGGTATCGCGGGTGGTGCCAGCAGTGGGGCTGACGATGGCGCGTTCGAAACCGAGCAGACGGTTGAGGAGACTGGATTTCCCGACGTTCGGCTCGCCGAAGATCACGGTGCGGACTCCTTCGCGCAGGATGCGGCCTTGATCGGCGGTTGCGAGTAGGGCGTTGACTGTATCGAGCACGGACTGGACGCGGGAGCGGAGCAGGATGCCGGTTTGGGGGTCGATGTCTTCCTCGGGGAAGTCGATCCAAGCTTCGAGGTGGGCGAGGGTTTCGAGCAAGGAATCGCGCGCGGCGGTGGTGCGTCGGCCAAGGGTGCCTTCAAGCTGGGAGCGGGCGGCGCGGAGTGAGAGCTGGGTTTGGGCGGAAATGAGATCCATGACGCCCTCGGCTTGCGTGAGATCGAGTTTTCCATTGAGAAAAGCGCGGCGGGTGAATTCACCCGGAGAGGCTGGCAAGGCGCCGCAAGCGAGGAAACGGTCCAAGACTTCGCGAGTGACGAGGATGCCGCCATGGCCGGTGAATTCCACGGTGTCCTCGCCGGTGTAGCTGTGCGGGCCAGTGAAAATGGTGAGCAGTCCGTCATCGAGAGTTTCTCCTGAGGCATCGCGCACCCGGCAATGGCGGGCGAAGCGCGGCGCTTGGTTGGAAACCTTACCGTCAGTGGCGCGGTCAGCGATGTGAATGGCGTCCGGGCCTGAAATCCGGATCATGGAAACGGCGCCCATTCCCGGCGGTGTGGCGATGGCGACGATCGTGGTGCAATGCGATTCCGGGATGGCTTTCATCTTGAATTTTCACTCAAGGAGTCACCGTGACGGGGCGCAGGGAGTCGAATACTTCCATCACACGGGAGTTTTGCGCGGCGGTGCCGATGGAGATTCGGATCCACTCCGGAAGTTTGTAGGAGCTCATGGCGCGGACGATGACGCCTTCTTTAAGCATATCACGGAACAGTTGATCGCCGTTGCCTGTTTTCACGAGGAGGAAATTCGCGTGGCTCGGCACGTATTCCAGTCCGCGCTCCCGGAAAGCCTTTTCATAAAATGCCATGCCCTCACGATTCACCTGTCGGGTATTTTCGGTGTGTTGCGTGTCTGCAAGCGCGGCCAGAGCGGCTGCTTGGGCGATGGCATTCACGTTGAAGGGCTGCCTGGCTTTTTGTAAAAGTCCCGCCAGATGTGGGGGGGCGATTCCGTAACCCACCCTAAGTCCTGCTAGGCCATGGATTTTCGAGAAAGTCCGCAGCACACAGACGTTACGACCCTCACGCACGTAACGGATTGTGTCCGGTGGCGACTCGGGGAACTCGATGTAGGCTTCGTCAAACACCGCAATCACGTGCTTCGGAAGCCGCACCATGAAGCGGTCAATCGCATCTTGACCCACCATGGTTCCGGTTGGATTGTTGGGATTGGCGATAAAAACGAGGCGGGTGTTTGGGGTAATGGCGTCGGCCATCGCGTCGAGATCGTGGATAAATTCCGGATCAGGCACCTCGACGTAATGGGCGCCGAAAAGCGTGGCCATCAGCTTGTAAACGACGAAGGCGTGTTCTGCGGCGATCAATTCGGAATCGATGTTGAGAAAGGTGTGGCACAGCAGCTCGATGATTTCATTGGAGCCGTTGCCGAGGATGATGTTTTCGGAGCCGAGTCCCAAGGTTTTTGCGAGCGTGCTGCGCAAGTTGTAGCCTCCGCCGTCGGGATAGATGTGTGATTCCTCGATGGCCAAGCGCATGGCGGATTTGGCCATCGGCGATGGGCCGAGGGGGTTTTCATTCGAGGCGACCTTGACGATTTGGGCCGGATCGAGACCGAGCTCGCGAGCTGTTTCCTCAATCGGTTTTCCGGGCTCGTAAGCCACCAGGTCGCACACAAAGCGGTTCGCGTATTGGTCAATCGTCATCGCGGGCGGAAACTAGACGTCGGATTCCGGGTGGTCAAATGCCAAGGTGTCTTTGAATCGAGAATCAGGATGTCGGTTTTACGTTTCTTGGTGTTCTCCGCGCCTTGGCGGCAAAATCGGTATCGGCGGTCATAGACTCGCCGTTGTATTCAAAGCGAGAAGCCCGGCGAAACGCGATATGGCATCATGATAGGTCGGATCCAGCGAGGGATCGGGCTGCAGGGCAGCTCCGGGAGAAGCCATGCAGAACGATTGTTGAAGTTCCGCCAGCTCATGACCAGCGGCGGCGGCAGCGATCAGAGCCGCGCCCAGAGCGGCGGAGTTCGAGACATCCAGTCGCTCGACCGGGGCTTGGAAGATGTCCGCTACCAATTGGGCGATGCCATTGTTTTTTGAAGCTCCGCCGGTAAGCCGGATGCGTTCGGGCTTGACCTCCATCCACTGCGAGTGGAGGCGCATGTTGAGAAATTGCCCTTCTAACAAAGCGCGGACCTGCAGAGCCGGTTGTGCGCCGGATTCAAACTCGGGCGAGCCTTGCAACACGGGCCCGGTGAAATCGTGGCGCGGCGTGATTTCGGGCCCGAAAAACGGTAACATCAATTGACTGCCAGCCATTTCACGGGTTTCTGCTAGAGCGGGTTGGTCGAAGGCCGACCAATCGAGCCCGAGGCGGTCGCGCAGGGCTTCACGGGCAAGCGAGCCATTACGAAAACAAATCAGCGACATGAATCCGCCTGCGGGATTTCCGAACACATGGCCAAAACCGTTAGGGTCAGTCTTGGCTTCCGGCATTGCGGCGAAAAACGTGTCGCTGGTGCCAAGGGAAATCACGATATTGCCTGGAGCGGTTGCGCCCATACCTACGAGCGAAGCGGGATTATCACCGGTGAACAACGCGCAGCGGCATTGGCGGGAAAGACCGAATTTTTCGACAAAGTATGGTGAAACACTGCCTTGGATCTCAGTGGCGGCGGCGGCTGAGGGGAGCTTCTCCAACAGACCGGGAGCAGTGGCGTCGAGCAGTTTCGAATCCCATGCCAGCGTGGAAAGATTGAGCAGATTCATTCCGGCTCCGTCGCCATAATCGATCGAAACCGATTTGCCGGCGATCACCGAGGCGATGAACGAACTGACCAGATGGATGTGTGCCGTCCGCGCATAAGCGGCGGGATCATTTTTGTAAAACCGGCGGATTTGCGGGCCGGTAAAACGCTCAATGGCGATCGATCCAGTGCGGCGGCAAACCTCGGCGGAGTCTCCCAGTGTTGCGGTGATTTCCGCGCATTCCGTTCCGGTTGAGGTGTCCATCCAGATCGGCGAGGTGGCGCGCGTCAGAGCCGGCGCGAGTTGAGAAACTAGGCTTTGGGTTGAATCCAGTGAGGCAAGGCGTTTTCCCAAGGTTTCATCAAGATACACCGAGCCATGTTGCTGGCCGGAACCCGCAATCATTTCGACCTTCGAAAGATCGGTGGCGGCGGAAAGACGGGAGAAAAGAAGATCCAAGGCATCGAGCCACATGCGGGGATCGGCATGGACTTCTCCATTTTGGCCGCCAGCGATAAATCCACTTGGGGCTCCGTATTGTGGCAGATCAGCGCCGAAGTTGACGGAGTGTTGATAGACGATTTGTCCTGACACGGGGTCGATCAGGACAGCGGTAAGAGATTGGGTCGAGGAATCAAGGCCGAGGAACATGGGCGGAATGTGGCAGGACATCAACTCCATTCCAAGCGGTAAGATAACAGATAAAAAAAGAGCGGCCGCTTGCGCGACCGCTCTTGAGTTGTTTTTGAAGTCAGAGACTTCGATGAATTAGAAGCTGACGCTCAGCATCGAACCCGCGATGAGCTCGTTGCCGGAACCAACATAGGCAGTGTCGACATCATCGCTGAGAGCGACGGAGACAGCCACGAATGGGGACAGCTTGGCGTGCTCAACGAAAGCCCAGTCGACACCGACCTTGGTGGTCCAAGCGGTGAAGTCGCCTGCTTCAACGGTGTAGCCCACATTGGTGGCCACGTTGAGCTTAAGGCAAGGGGTCAGTTCAAAGCTGCGATCAAGAGCAAGCTCGGTGTAGCCATCGTTGTCGAGTTCGATGTCCCAGAAGTAGGTCAACGAAGCATTGGCGAAGCCGAAATCACGAGCGACGGAGAAGTAAACTTCTTGTGCGTCTTGAACGCCATCACCGATGAAAGAATACGCGCTGCTGTTTTGGCTGATGGCGTCTTCGTTGAAGTAGTAAATGTAACCGACGGCGGCGGTAAGGAAGCCAAAGTCTTTGGAAACTTCAGCATACAGGTCGAGTTCATCGACATCGACTTCCCTTACAGGAGGGCCATTGAGATTGGCACCTTTGTCATACGAACCGTACCAAGCGCCTGCGCTCAGACCAAGGCCGTAGACTTCGGTCGAAACGTCAACGCCGACTTCCACGAGGTCCTGACCGAGGTTGAGACCGCGGAACAGATACTCGCTGGTGTATCCGGTGTGGAGTTCGTAGTTGATTGCTGAATCCGGTGCGCTCACAGGAGCTGGAGCGGAGGTTCCCGCCGAAGCGTTGCCGGCCACAAGGGCGGAGGCAGCGGCCAGGGCGCCAATGGTTTTGCAGTAGTTTTGCATATTGTAGTTTTGGTTTTCGGTTGCTGCTTGCGTCCTTGGCTGGACCGATGCGGAACAGTTAGGAGCGAGTCGAAGTAAGCATCCCGCGTGCCAAATGGCGCATGGAAGCACTCCGTTGGTGAAACGTTTTACGTTTCCGAAGTATTTGTCCAGCACTATTTGATACGGTTCTGCGCTCCGTTCGATTTGGGAATAACGTCTTGTCATCGGCATGGCAAGCCAGAATCTGTTTTTGATGGATTTTTTTCTGTGAGGGAAATTGCGATTCGGGGAGTGAATTTGAGGAAAATCAAATTTGGCACGGCGTTTGCTTTTGGTTCTGCGCAGCCCTCGGTTTTTTGGAAACCGGCGGGACGAAGCATACAACCACCCGATCAACCCTGACCACCATGACCAGTCGATATCTAATGAAAGTGCGGGCCCTAGCGGCTGCGGCGATAGCCTTCGCCGCCTTCCCAATTGTTACACCGGCCTACGGGCAAGACGCCGCGCCACCACCCACCGAGGTTGCGGCCCCCGCAGCGGCAACTCCAACCGTCGAGGAGCGAATCGCCGACATTGAGGCCTACATGAACAATGTGGCACGTCCGGAGAAAACCAGTGGCGCGATGTCTCTTGTAGTTGGCCCTGGTCCAGGTGCTAACGCATGGCAAATGGTCAGCACCGCGCTGGTTCTTTTTATGACTCTCCCGGGCTTGGCTCTTTTCTACGGTGGTCTTGTTCGTCGCAAGAACGTGCTTTCAGTCCTTGCTCAATGTATGGGAATCGCTTGCGTGGTGACACCCCTCTGGTGGCTCTGCGGCTACAGCCTGTCTTTCGGTGTCGATGCCAAGAGCCCGTTCTTTGGTGATTTGAGCAACGCATTGTTCAAGGGTGTCGAACCTGGCAATGTCGGAGCAGGTTATTACTGGATCTCCGACAGCATGTGGGCAATGTTCCAATTGACCTTCGCGATCATCACACCGGCCTTGATTATCGGAGCAATCGCCGAGCGGATGAAATTCGCTGCGGTCATGGCATTCGTCGTCCTCTGGATGTTTGCTGTTTATTTCCCATTCGCCCACATGGTGTGGTCCACCACCGGCCTGATGTGCGGCCCTCTGAATCCGAATGCTGGCATCAAGGCGATCGACTTCGCTGGTGGCACCGTGGTTCACATGACATCTGGTTGGAGCGCTTTGGTTCTCTGCATAATCCTCGGCAAGCGCCTTGGCTTCGGCAAGGAGCAAATGGCCCCTCACAGCATGGTGCTTTGTATGATTGGTACCGGCATGCTCTGGGTTGGCTGGTATGGTTTCAATGCCGGTTCCGCTCTCGGTGCTGATGCGATTGCCTCCAACGCATTCACCACCACCACACTCGCCGCAGCGACCGCAGGTCTTGCATGGGCAGCCACCGAATGGCTCTTGAAAGGCAAGCCAAGTGTCTTGGGCTTCTGCTCGGGTATCGTTGCCGGCCTCGTAGTCATCACTCCTGGTGCGGGTTTCGTCACAGCCTCTTCCTCGGTCATCATCGGCGTATTGGCCGGCGTGATCCCCTTCCTTGCGGTTACTTATCTCAAGAAGAAGATCGGTTACGACGACGCTCTCGACACTTTCGGTGTCCACGGCATCGGTGGCACCCTTGGCGCAATTCTCACCGGCGTGTTCGCCGACGAGAAGGTCAACTCAGTGGTCGGCCCGCTTAAGGACGGCTTGCTCATGGAGCAATTCAAGGCAGTTGGCCTGACCATTGTTTGGAGCGTGGTCGCCACGGCAGTCATCGCCTATATCGTCAAGTTCGCCATTGGTCTCCGCCCGGATCCAGAAGTGGAAACCGCCGGTCTCGACCTCGCGGAACACGGTGAGCAAGGCTACGAACACTGATCCTTCCAACAGACTACATTCCTCCCACGGGTGGACCGGCAACGGTCCACCCGTTTTCGTTTGCAGCATCGGCCGCCGTAGTTTCCTCTACGGCTGTGAAACGTCGGACTCTGCGTGGATTTCTAATTGGTTGCCTGGTGCTTTCCGCCGGTTTTGCGGCCTGGACTTGGTTACGGCCCTACGCTTGGCAAGTGGATCCAGAGGCGCGCTGCAAGGTCGTCGGTTGCCAGGTGAAACAGGACCGTTCCAATTTCTGGGTGGACGTGCATTTGAAAGTAGCCCGCGGCCAAACCCATGACCTCATGAAACCCGTGCTGCTACTCACCGCCGCCGGGCGCGAGTTTGAACCCGCCGACACCACTCTCAGCGGCACTGCAGATGGCGGGACCAGCGATCTGTGGTACAAGTTTTGGTTGGAAAGCGGCGACATCGAAAGCCCGCTGACTTTACGCATCAACGATGGCAGACTCACGATCAAGGCAAACACTGGTATGCCGGCTCTTGGGTCTTCCAAAATTGAGTATTTTATTACAAATCACTGGTGACCCATGGCTTGGCTATTGATCGATAATTCGAATACGCGGACCAAATTCGCCCTCGGCGACCAAGAGGGCCTGAAGGTTTGGCGTGGGGTCCTACCGACTGCTGAAATTTCTGCTAAAACCCTCGAATCAGTCACTCAAGACGTGGAATATTCCGCCGTGGCCGTGTGTTCGGTGGTTCCGGAAAAAGCCGCTATCTTGAAGAGATTCTTTGAATCGCGGGGCCCGATTCATTTTCTCAGTCACGAAAGCCCGCTAGGGATGGCGATCGATTATCCACAGCCCGCGCAGATTGGTGCCGACCGGCTTGCGAATGCGGTTGGCGCGCTGACTCGCCATGGAGCGCCTGTCATCGTGGTGGATTTCGGCACGGCGGTGACTTTCGATGTGATTTCCGCGCAACCCGCGTATTGCGGGGGCGTGATCGCGCCTGGATTGGGTGCGATGTCCGGATATTTGCCGCAGAAAACCGCGCTTTTGCCGGCCATTGAGCTGGAGGAGCCCGCCACGGCGATCGGCAAATCCACCACGCACGCCATGCAGGCCGGGGCGGTCTTTGGATACCGCGGATTGGTGCGGGAAATCATCTCCCGGATTCGGATGGAGTTGCCCGGGAATGCTCGCATCATTGCCACGGGTGGCGATGCGGTGTTGATTGCCCGCGGGCTTCCCGAAATCGATCAAGTGGATCCCGATATTACGCTCGACGGCCTACGTCAGGTGGCGGCGCGGGTATTTCTGGCAGATTAAGCGTTTGATTTTTCGGGGATCCAGACTACAAGAATCGGACCATGAAAACGACTTCGGAAATCAAACGCCGCCAATTTGTGAAACTTGGAGTCCTCGCGGCAGGTGCCACCCTGCTACCCGGCCGCGCCCTATCTGTGGAAACCGCAGCTCCCGCTTTACCTGCACTTCCCTACGCCTTCGATGCACTCGAACCACACATCGATGTGCGGACGATGGAAATTCATCACGGCAAACACCACGTCGCCTACATCACCGGCCTAAACGCCGCGTTGACCAAATCCCCGGAACTCGCGAAAAAGCCTCTCGTGGCCGTCCTCGCCGGGCTACCGGAAGTCGCCGATGAATCCGTGCGCACCGCGCTCCGCAATCACGGCGGTGGCCACTGGAATCACGCGTTTTTTTGGCAAACCCTCACTCCGGCTGTCGATTCGGGCGCTCCTTCCGCCAAACTATCCGCAGCCATCACTGCGGCATTCGGCTCGATGGATGCTTTCAAAAAATTCTTCGGTGAGGCCGCAACCAAGCGCTTCGGCTCCGGTTGGGCATGGCTCGTGATGGAGAAAGGCAAACTGAAAATCACCAGCACTCCGAATCAGGACAATCCACTGATGAAGGGCATCGTGCCGGACACTGATCTCGGAACTCCGATGTTAGGGCTCGATGTCTGGGAGCACGCATATTACCTTCACTATCAGAACCGTCGCCCGGATTACATCGCCGCTTGGTGGAACATCGTCAATTGGGCGGAAGTCTCCAAGCGTTTTGAGGAGGCAAGCGCCAGCACATGAAAATACACACCCTCGAGCAAGAGCAACGGCTTCCCATCTCGATGAACGAAGCCTGGGATTTTTTCTCGTCCCCGGCGAATCTCAATGAAATCACTCCCGATGATCTGGGGTTTCAAATCACCAGTCCGTCCTGCGGCCGGATGTTTGATGGGCAGATCATCACCTATCGCGTGAAAATCGCGCCAGGATTTTGGATTCCATGGGTTACGGAAATCAAGTGCGTGGACGAGGGCCACTCGTTCATCGATGAACAACGCTTCGGACCCTACAAATTCTGGCATCATCGGCACCATTTTGAGCCGATTGACGGCGGGGTTCTGATGCGGGACACGGTCCATTACGGGCTGAGCTTCGGCCCCTTCGGCGCGATCGCCCATGCCCTTTTCGTCCGCAGGAAACTCCAATGGATCTTTGCCTTTCGGCGCGGAGTTTTGGCAGATCGTTTCGGAAGAATGTGAATTTCATCACATCCCGGATTGCGGGAAGGCGGTGAATCATCCAAAGTCCGGGCATGTGGACCACTGTGCGCGAATTCGAGGACATCCGTTATGAAACAACCGATGAGGGCAAAATCGCTAAAATCACCATCAATCGCCCGGAAGTGCGCAATGCCTTCCGCCCAAAAACGGTCATCGAGTTGTTACAAGCTTTCGATCTCGCTCACGAAAACCCCACTGTCGGCGTGATCATCCTTACCGGCGCAGGCGATCTCGCGTTCTGTTCCGGAGGTGATCAGAAAGTGCGCGGTCACGCCGGTTACATCGGCGAGGACGGAATCCCCCGGCTCAACGTGCTGGATTTACAAAAGAAAATCCGCTCACTGCCCAAGCCCGTTGTGGCGATGGTCGCCGGCTATGCGATTGGCGGCGGTCATGTGTTGCACATCGTCTGTGATCTCACGATCGCGGCGGACAACGCGCGATTCGGCCAGACCGGCCCGAAGGTCGGCTCCTTCGATGGCGGCCTCGGTTCCAGCTACCTCGCGCGCATCGTCGGTCAGAAAAAAGCCCGGGAAATCTGGTATCTTTGCCGACAATACGACGCCCAACAGGCGCTCGACATGGGCCTAGTCAACACCGTCGTGCCGCTTGCCGATCTCGAAAAAGAAACTCTCCAGTGGTGCCGAGAAATGCTCGCCCACTCACCGCTTGCCTTGCGCTGTCTCAAATCCGCCCTCAACGCGGATTGCGATGGCCAGATGGGCTTGCTAGATCTGGCCGGCAACGCCACCCTGCTCTATTATATGAGCGAAGAGGGTCGCGAAGGAAAACAGGCGTTCTTAGAAAAACGCGCACCTGATTTCTCGAAATTCCCGCGGGTGCCGTGAGCCTTTTGAATGGGCCTTAGCTTACGGCGGAGGCACCGAGTATTTGGTTGACTCGTCCGGCGATGATTTCCGCGAGGTGTGTCTCGCCTTCCTCGCGAAGGAATTCGCAATAATTTGAAGCCACGGCTTCGAGATCTTCCGCGTATTCCGGACCGAGAGCTTCGAATGCGGCAAGGGCTTTTTCAAAATGACTGGCAGCCCACGATCGGTCGCCAGTATTGAGTAGGGCGAGGGCGAGGTTATTGTGGGATTGGGCGGTGTCCGGGTGCTCCTCGCCGAACAAGTTGCGGCGGGTTTCCAATGCAATCATGTGCATTTCGCGCGATTGTTCATTGAAACCGGCGGCTTGGTAGAGCGCTCCAAGATTGCTGGAGACAGAAGCGGTTTTCCCGTTTTCCTGGCCGAACAGCGAGTGAAGAATTTCCAAGGAGCGGAGAAAGCAACTTTCCGCAGCATCGAAGTCGCCAGCGGATTTGTAAAGAAATCCGAGATTGTTGGCCATGGTAGCCACGTCCAACAAAAGAGGCGGGTCGTTGCGTTCGAAAAAACTGATAGCGGTTTGCCAATGTTGGGCAGCCTTGTCGGCGCGGTCCATACTATCGTAGGCGGCTCCGAGCTCGGCGTGGAGACGACCGATAAACGCAAATTGATCCGGGCGATGCTGCAATTGGTCGATGGCCTGTCGGTAATCCTCGGCGGCTGCCTCGAAGTCCCCCAGTTCGCGGTAGATGTCACCGCGAATTTCCAGAGTCGATGCGAAGAGAT
>CAYRLT010000220.1:0-1936 GCA_964425095.1 uncultured Luteolibacter sp. | reverse complement strand
TGTCCAGATAATGGCATGCAGCCTGCATCCGGAGGCGGATGTGGTGATCGACAGGGGAGGATCCGGTCTGCTCGCGAAAGAGGGCGGAGTAGCGGGTCGGCGAGAGTCCGGCATGCCGCGAAAGTTCCTGAAGGGTCAGTGAGCGCGCGACATTGGCGCGCATGAATTCGATGCTCTTCGTCAGATCGTGCGCGATAGCGCGCGAAGCACCTCCCAGGCTTCGTCCCGTTTGAAAAAACAAAAGCCCCAGCACATACCTCAGGCTGTGGGAAACAAGCAGCACAGTGCGCTCGGTGAGGCCGGTGGATGCCAATCGGTAGGATTCCCGAAACATGCGCGCGATTTCTTTGGCATCAGCGGACGGGATTGAGAGCACATATTCGTGGGCTGGCAGAAGACTCGAGTAGGAGGCCGCAGCCGTTCCCGCGAAGTGGGCCCAATGGATCGACCAGGGATCGTCATCATCCGCTCCGTAGGCGTGTGGTTTGTTCGCCGGAATAAAAAGCACTTCGCCGTCCGCGACGGTGAATCGGCGTCCATCGATTTCGGCCCAGCCTTTACCTTTGGTGCAGAAGATCAAAATGCATTCATCAAGCCCGTGAGGCCTCTCGATCCGATGCCAACGCGCTTGGGGATACCATCCAAGGCATTTCACATGCAGACCTACACCGAGCGGATGGCGGCCCACCTGGCTGAGCAGATTGGCGGGCAAGAAATGGATAATCTGACCCGCAAAACCCTGTGTCTTCGCATTCATGGACGGTAATATAGTCCATCTTTTTGGGAAGTTCGTCCATTTTCATTTTTCTAAAGAACGGCGAGTCTGAACTTCCTATGAGCACCACATACACACCCTCACTTCCCGCCTCAGTCGATCTGGATGAAATGAAAGCTTCGTTCAAGCAGCACGGCTACGCTGTCGCCCGCGGTCTCTTTTCCGATGCGGCAGTCGAGGAAATCAAATCCTCCTTCGCCCGCATCGCGGAAAGCGGCCCGATTCCCGGACACTTTGACCAACTCTCCAAAGAAGAATCCGCAGGCGATTCCTTGAAGGAATTTCCTCGGGTCATGCACCCTCACCGGTTTGATCCCGTATCGCGGAAAAATCTCGTCCATCCGGGTGTTCTCACCTGCCTGCGGGAACTCATGCAGGACGATGTTCTCGCGGCCCAGAGCATGTTTTACTACAAACCACCGGGCTCGCGCGGCCAGGCGATGCACCAAGACAATTTCTACCTCTTGGTGGAGCCGCAAACCTGCGTGGCCGCGTGGACTGCGATCGACGACGCCGATCCCGAAAATGGAGGCATGTATCTCGTCGCCGATACGGCGGATGAGGAAATCGCCTGCCCCGAGACGGCCAACGCCGCCGAATCCTTCACCACGCACTTTGTCCCCACCCCGAAAGGCAAAAAGGCCGTTCCCTGCAAGATGAAGGCGGGCGACACCCTCTTCTTCAATGGCAACTCCATCCACGGATCCGGCCCCAACCGCTCCAAGGACCGCTTCCGCCGTTCCTTCATCTGCCACTATGTCCCGAAATCCACGCAGCGCATCAGCAAGTTCTATCTCCCCCTGCTAACTCCCGAGGGCCAGGATGTGATGATCGAAGCCAACTCCGGCGGCGGCGCCTGCGGCAATTCCTGGCAGGAGGGCGTCCATTGGGAAGGCGGCACGCATTGATTCGCTGCGGAAATTCAACTCTGCAAAAGATCCCATGAGCAAACCCACTCTCAAACATTTCGCCAGCATCTGGACACTGATAGATTATCCCCATAGCTCGGCGTCCGGCGAGTGGTCGATGGAAAAGAAGGTCGCCGCGATCAAAGAAGCAGGCTTCGACGGGTTCCAGTGGGCCGCCCTTCCCGAGTTGAAGGATTTGGCTGAAAAATACGACCTCGCCTTTCTCGGAGGCTGCCAAGCGAATGCAGGGAAC
>CAYRLT010000219.1:0-3016 GCA_964425095.1 uncultured Luteolibacter sp. | reverse complement strand
CGCTTTGAGAATTGCAACTTCGGAGTCTGGGGAAATGCCGTGATCGAAATTTCCTCTCCGCATCTCGACGAGAATGGCCTCGGCGAACGTTGCCATCGGAACATCACGATCGTCGGGAACACATTCGTTTTCTTTGACGGGACGCCCCTGCTTGTCGCCAAGGGCGCCGAAGGCCTCGTGTTCGAACAAAACACTCACGAACAATCGGACGCCTACCCGTTCTGCCGAATGGCCGCATCGCCATTCCTGCTCGAGCACTGCTCGCAAGCTTCGATCACGCTGGACACCGATGGAAACCGGATGCCCCGCGATGAAAAACGCGAGGATGCCGAATCCTCTGTGGATGCCCTGTGACCGTCTGAACAACCCAGCGCCGTCTCCTCAAGAGACCGGTCCACCTTGTCTGATGAAATGCCGGGTGAAGCGGTGTCCGGCATGGCGAGGCATGCACACTCTGGTGATCATCGTCCGCCCGATTTCCTGCACTCGTTCTTTACGGCCGCGTGGCCCGGGCGTCCCCGCCCGGAGCCTTCAACCATAAGTTAGTCCCGATTCCTGATCCTACGCAGCTTGTTTGTTCTGGTGCTAAAAAGCTGAAAGAAGATGAAGAAGTGTCAGCTCATTCACGCGGACCTTTGGGGACAAAGGTCCCTGCCTTTTTACGATCCACGATCTGTCTTATTCGAGTCCGTTCGCGTTCATTCGCGGTTCTATCATTTTTCTAAAATAGTCGGCGCTGCGAGGCCGCATCGCCCTACCGGTCAAAGAAGCAAGACTTCAAGAATGCAACGGGAGCTTCAGCGACCCGCAGTGGAAGCGAAGCCAGACTGGCATGGCCACAACGGAGTGAAGGCAATCAAGACACAAGAGAAGATGCCCCAATACTTTCTCTGCGAAGTCCTTCGCGCGCTCTGCGCCTCGGCGTTTCGATTTGCTCCTACCATTTCACGGGCAGTGAGAATCGGCATGGCGCTTGAAAAGCGCCGCTACGATAGGGCGTGCCCCGACCCTTGCATCGAGACACGCCCATTGCGAACCAACGGATTTTTATGATCTCACGACTCACCAGCCGATGAGTCTTGAGACGGCGGTGCGAAGGGTGGCTTCGAGGACGGCGGCCTCGCCGTGGGTGACGGGGATGGCGACCTTGCGCACGGATTTGTCGGAGGGGAACTCCGTGCCGCGCGGGTCGGCATCCTCCGTGGCAGGAGCCTCCGGGTTGGCGGTGGAGCGGCGGTTTCCGGTGCTGAGGTCGTTGCTGGCAACGCTCCATTACGAGTCTTCCGCTACGAAACCAAACAAAACGAACCAGCTCCCAAGGACCCGCAAAAAACATCAACAAACCTGACAAAAGACTGGCAACGAAAAGGAGTCCACTTTAGTTAGGGCAATGAATCGACCACTTCTTTTTCGGAAATGAGCGGACCTTCTCCCACCCTGGATTCGGGTCCGAAGACATTTTCCGTCGGCACGTTGACCTATACGCTGCCGGGTCTGGCGTTTTTGATTGGATGGCTGTTGTGGGGCGACTTCTGCTTCACGCTCATGGAGTCGGTGTTTCCCGCAGTGTTGCCCTTGAAGCTCAAGCATCTGGAAGCACCGAGTTGGGTGATTGCGCTCATCGTGACGGGAATTCCGGGGTTGTTGAATGCGACGGTGTGTCCAGTCGTGAGTTTTTTGAGTGACCGGCATCGCAGTCCGATGGGGCGGCGAATTCCGTTCATTGTCTTCACCATTCCGTTCTTGTGCGCGTTTTTGATTTTGCTTGGCTTCGCGGGTCCGATTGCGGCGTTTCTGGCCAAACATGGGATTGTGTCAGACGCGCGGTTTGCGGCGCTGATCATGTGCGGGGTTTTCACCGTTGGCTTCCAGTTTTTCAACATGTTCGTGGCCTCGGTCTATTACTACCTCTTCAACGATGTGGTGCCGCATGAGTTTCTCGGACGGTTTTTGGCCGCATTCCGGGTGGTGGGAACGCTTTCGAGCAGCCTGTTTTCGTTTTTTATCTTTCCCCATGCCGAGACGCACTTCACGGCGATCTTCACCGGCGCAGCGGTGCTCTATGGAGTGGTCTTCTATCTTATGTGCCGATACGTCAAGGAGGGTGAGTATCCGCCTCCCCCGGCGATGGTCTCGCAGTCTCGTTCGCATGTCATTGACGGCATCAAGACGTTCTTTATCGAATCGTTCTCGCGGCGTTTTTATTGGCTCTTTTATGCATGGGTCGCGCTCTCAGCCGCGGGCGGAACGATCATGGTTTTCCAGGTGTTCTTCGCCCAATCGGTCGGGCTGAACCTGACCCAGTTGGGACAGTTTATGGGAACAGCGGGAATCGTCACGGCGGTTTTGTTGTTCCCCTGCGGAGTGTTCTCCGACCGGTATCATCCCGTGCGCACGATGCGGATCGCTGCCACGATGCTCCCGTTTTTCAGTATTCTACCCATTGTTTTTGTGCTGACTCGGGTTCCCCCGGAGTGGACCTTTTTCATCTGGTGCGTGACCTGGGGAGCCACAGCTCCAGTGATGGCACTCTACTGTGCGTCCGAGTTACCGACCTACATGCAGATTCTGCCGCAGGAGCGCTACGGGCAGTTTTGCTCGGCCAATGCCATGGTTCGTTCGCTTTCCGTGATGGCTGGAGGTGTTCTCGGCGGTGGGTTCTTGGATCTGCTGAAAAACCTAACCCCGAATCCCGACGACGCCTTTCGCCTCATCCCGCTCTGGGTAGCCGGCTTCCAGGCTCTGAGCGCCGTGGCCTTCTGGCTGCTCTACCGCGAATGGAAGCAACGCGGAGGGCGGGACGGATACACCCCACCGGCCGTGGGTTGAGTTCGCACACAAGAATATGGCTTGCCCAACGAATTTCAACGAGGCGGCCATGGACACCTCCCCCCAAAATCAGACCGACTGAACATAACAAAAACCGCCTCACCGCGTCGGCTGAAAGTGCATGGAATCGCGGCCGATTTGCCAGCCGAGGCCGATCCAGCCTTCGCGGGCAAATTCCTCCATCACC
>CAYRLT010000218.1:0-1647 GCA_964425095.1 uncultured Luteolibacter sp. | reverse complement strand
CTTCCACTCCAGCTTCCCAAATTCGAGTCCCTCGCCACTCTATCCTTGATCCTCAATCCATGATCTCCTATCTCTTTCCCGCACCCCGCCACCATAGCTTAATTTAGCTCTTCCGTGGCCGGACTTTCGGGTCCGCCTCAGGTCCACCATCAACCGTTGCCCGGCGCCCTGTCAGACAATCGACAATCCAAAGTTTTTCTAGTAGTTTAAATTCCACGTAATTCGATTTTTATAATTCGAATTTGCGTCATTTTTCAAGGTCGCGTCAAGTTGGTAAGTTAGTATTTCTGATATTTATTAGAAAGATGACAGAAGTTTTTTTAATTGGATTTTAAGCATCGACAGGATGGAGCGGCATGCTCAGTGTGTCCAGACTCGAAGCAGGATGAACGACTATCCGGAAATTTTTATTTGGAGAAACGGCAGGCAGGAAGGACCGATCTCGGCACGTGCTCTTGAGGGGGCCATTCGCTTGGGGAGCATTCCGCCAGAAACACCCGCGTGGACGCGCAGCCAACCAGAGTGGAAGACGGCAATCAAAATCCTCAACGACACTCCAAGTAAGGAGCAAGAGCCTCGGCCAGCGCCAGTTTGCAAGCCAATCCATAAAGCACTTCAAAAAGTCAAACCTACAAAAACAATCGAAACATGGTTGTTGTCTGGCATCGGCTTGGCCGTCATCTGCGGATTGCTGCTGTATTTGGCGTCATCAAGGACATCCGTTAAACAAACAAGCGCGGATAGGCCAATCCCGGATAATCCGGAATTTCAACCTCAGGAGATTGAAACCAACTCACACCTGCCTTCGGGACCAGTTGGGAGCGGAAGAAACGCATCCTCCCTCGAGGAGTCCGAACAATGTGTCTTGATGGCCCGCAGCACGCAAAATAGAGGATCTGCTTTTATCGCGATGGAGAACGGCAAGGCTTATGTATATACAAATGTGCATGTTGCGTCCGCTAGAAATCTCGAATTCGCCGATTTCAGAGGAACACCCGTCCGGGTCAGTCATGCGGGAGAAGTCGTCGGACTTTCGCGCACGGGGGCTGAAGAGGATGGCATTGATATTGTTCGATTCCCACTTATTGACCCGCCACGGGTATCACTCAATTTCGCGAATCGGGCAATTATCGAGAACAAGCCGGAAGTCTGGACGCTCGGTGACAGCGGCGGAGAATCCATCCTGAAAACACTCAAAGGCCGGATCAAGGGCGTCGGACCGGCGAAAATCGAAGTCGACTGTGAATTCATTCAGGGAAACAGCGGAGGCCCCATCGTGACGGCGGATGGTCATGTGGTCGGGATCGCATCCTATATGACCACAAACCAATCTATCTGGGCAAAAGGAACAGAGCAAGAAATCCGTAGAATCGCATGGATACCAGGCAAGAGTTTTCCTTGGGTGCCTACAACTGCCAATCAACTGGCCGAGGAACAATCAATCTTGGAGGAATGCGTAATGACCAGTGATTTAATGATTGTCATCAGTTATCTTCAAACCGAAAATGACGGTTTTGAGCCCCCAGATGATTTTCCGGACGTGGCGCGGCAGGTCATTGCGGAGGCCGCCAATCATCCACTCAAAGAAGGAGTGAATGAGGCTAACCGTGCTATCCTCGCGCTTTCAAAAAAGAGCGGCTCGGCGCA
>CAYRLT010000217.1:0-1887 GCA_964425095.1 uncultured Luteolibacter sp. | reverse complement strand
ATCGTCATCGGCAATCCGCCCTACGGCGGCACCAAGATCGAGGATGAGGTGAAAGAGTCCCTCGGTCTTGGATCGAAAGATCCCTACGGCGCATTCATCGCCCGCTTCATGGGTGATCCCTCTCGACCCAGCCCGCTCGCGGAGGGCGGCGTGCTCGCCTACATCGTCAGCGACACTTTTATGACCATCAAGACGCACCGCCCGCTGCGCCAGCAAATGCTGCGGCACCGCGTTCACAAGATGATCCGCGTCTCCGGCGATACCTTTAAAGCCACCGTCAACTGTGCCGTCATCCTCTGCCAGCGCGGCGAGGCTTCGGAAGCCCACACTTGCCAGATGGCCGACCTCACCAACGTCTCCATCCATGATCGTTTCGAGTATTTCATCCACCTCCTCTACCAAACCGAGGGCTTCACCCGCCGCGCCACAATTTCAAATCAGACTTACGCGATCTATCACTACCGCCAGAACCTCATTCAGACAAACTCGAACCTGCCGCTCTTCGTCGCCTCGCCGAAGCTCTTTGCGCTTATGAACGACGTAACTGCACCGGTGAACCACGAAATCATCGGCGGAAAGCGTATTCCTGTTCGCAAAGTTTCGCTCAATGGCAACGACATTAAAATTGTGAAGCTCGGCGACATTGCTGAGGTTAAAGTTGGCCTCCAAACGGGCGACAACGATGCCTACCTTTTTCAAAATCCGAATGCGCGCGGCAACTACCGATCCATTGAGAACTACCGTGACTTTTTGCTGACAGACGGTGACCTCGAGCGGATTCGTTCGGATGAAAGCTTGCGCTCTGATGTTATTCAACGAGGCATCTCTAAGGACGACAAAAAATCCATGCGCTACTTCGGCGGCCGCTATATTGTTCCGTATGACAAAGGTGGTGAGTCGGACAGCGATGAAGGGTGGATGCCGAATTATCACGTCCCTACGGCCTACTTGATCGATTGGAGCGAGACGGCAGTGACTCGGATGCACACGCTTACTCTTCGAGAAAAGAATCGCATTAATGGAAAAAGTGGTGGCAACGACAAACTGACTTCTCGATTTCAGAATACAGAATTCTTTTTCCGGCGTGGCATCACTTTCTCATACACAGGATTTTACGCCCCTAACTTCAAGACATCCTCCGGCTCTGTCTTCGATGTCGGTGGTTCCTCGTGTTTCGATTTTGGGTTCAAGACTGAAGAGCTGCTGCCATTACTCGCCAACAAGGTGGTTCGACAATTTGCGAAGGCCTGCATTGACCACACCGTTAACTATCAGGTTGACGAGTTTAAGGAAATACCAATGGCGATTCCAGAGATTGAACAACTTGGGTCAATGTCCAAATTGGTTTTTTCCATCATCCAGCAACAACATACCAATCCCCGCTACGACTACGCCAGCAACGAGCAACTGGAGATCGACCGCCTTGTCTATGCCGCCTACGGCTTGAGCGACGCGGACATCAAAGAGGTGGAGAACTGGTATGCGCGGCGATACCCGAAACTGGCGGAGGCGCAGCGACGCAACCTCGCCGCCAAGCAGGGTAAGACCGAAGATCAACTCCTCGACCGCCCGGTCATCCACTTCTACTGTGACGAATCCTGCCACCTGCCCGCCGATGGCGAGCCAAACATGCTGCTGGGTCTGGTTTCCTGCCCCGCTCCACGCGTGCGCCCCTTGCATCAGGAATTGCAGGCCCTGTGGAAACGTCACGGAATGGCGGATGACTTCGAGGTCAAGTGGACCAAGGTCAGCCCGGCGAAGCTGGATTTCTATCAGGATCTCCTCGAATGGTTTTTCGCCCAGCCTGAGCTGGGGTTCCGCTGCGTGTTGCTTGCGGATAAGAAAGTCGCCTACCAACGGCTGCCGGAAGACAGCCAGGATCAGGTC
>CAYRLT010000216.1:0-19903 GCA_964425095.1 uncultured Luteolibacter sp. | reverse complement strand
CCGGCAAACTTTGCGCCATCCGCTGGTCGCACCGTGGCGTGGCCAAAGCGCCGGATGGAACCTCCCACCCGAGTTGGGGAGGAATCACCGACCCGCTCTTCAAGTCCGGACCATCTGCGGTGCTCAACGTTGATTCCACGCTCGAAGAACAACTGACTTGGCTTCTACGCGAAAAACCGGACTTTCTCATTTCCTGTCCCTCAAACCTGCAGGCGCTCGCCGCCCATGCGGCACGGCACGGGATGGCCCTGCCGCGCTTGCGCGAACTGCGCACCATCGGGGAGACGGTGACGCCCGAAGTTCGTCGTCAGCTGTCGGAAGCCTGGCAGGCCAAAATCATCGACTGCTATTCCTGCGAGGAATCGGGCTATATCGCGCTTCAGTGCCCCGACCACGACCATTATCACATACAAGCAGAGAACGTTTACGTCGAAATCCTCGATGAAAACGATCGCCCTTGTCCGGTTGGCGTCGTCGGTCGAATCGTCCTGACCAACCTGAACACCTTCGTCACGCCCCTCATCCGGTATGAGATCGGTGACTATGGCGAATTCGCAGAAGCGTGCCCCTGCGGGCGTGGCCTGCCCGTGCTGAAGCGCATCCACGGGCGCAGCCGCAATCGCTTGATGCTTCCCAATGGCGGCAACCTCTTTCCCAACTTCGGTGGGCAGGGCCAAATCACCGCCCTGACCGGAGTGCCGCTCTACCAATTCCAATTTCTCCAGCATTCGCTCCAACAGCTCGAAGCGAAGTTGGTGATGGCTCGCCCGCTGGACTCCGGGGAACAAGCCAAGGTCGCTGAATTCCTACTCCGAAACCTCGGCCACTCGTTTGAGGTCGTTTTCAGCTTCCCCGCCGAGATCCCACGCGGGCCGAACGGCAAGTTCGAGGAGTTCAAGTGTCTGATCGGAAGCGGATCGTGATAACGAGCCCGTCCGCCTTGCCGGAGGCGATGGTGTTTTTCGGGGAGGTTTTCAAAAAATACGCATCGATTTTTTTTGCTTTTTTTTTTGCTTGATGTGTTTCGGATTTCTTGGCTTTTAAGTAGTCCGTATGAAAAAATACATGATCCCACTGTTGTTGAGTGCCGCGCCTACGTTCGCCGGCACCACCGCCCCCGCCATCGCTACCGCCCCACAATCTGACTGCCCGCAAGGCTGGACCGTCGGGCTGGAAGCTCTCGCCCTCAAAGCCTATGCTGGCAACAGCGGCGTACAAGATGATGCCGACTACGAATTTGGTCTCCGCGGTTCCGTCGGCTACGAATTCGGTGACTGCCTTTTTGTCAAGTTCACCGGCTTCGGTTACAGCGCCGACCTGTATGACTATAAGAATGAGGATTTCGGTAATCCCGACTCCGATTATGACGGAAGCGAGGACCTGGATGCCTCCTATTTCGACTTGGTTGTCGGTCAGCACTTCACTCCAAGTGCCAAGTTTTCGCTTTCCCCCTACGCAGGTCTGCGTTGGGCCCAAGCTGAATTCGATAGAAATTCCAGCTCCGACAACTTGCTAGCTCCCGACCCGTTCGGTGACTACACCAGTCATAACAACTCTGATTTCAGCGGTCTCGGCATTGTGGTTGGTATTGATGCCACCCGTTCGCTGGCCAACGGCTTCTCCCTCTACGGCACGGCCAAGCAGTCCGTGGTGTTCGGCTCAAGGGACTATTCCGATAGCTACACCAATAGTGGATTGCCGAATGGTTCCTATTCATCCAGCGGTGACGATGTCCTCTTCATCAGCGAGCTCGGTCTCGGCATGCAGTACGACTTCTCCTTCAGCAATGTCTCGTCCAATGTCCGCCTCGGTGTCGAGGGGCAATGGTGGGCCGGTGCTGGTTACGGTGAAGGTAGTGACGACATCGGCCTTGCCGGCTTCGTGGTCGGTGCCAACTTCCGCTTCTAATTGCTGAACCGGTTTTTTCGAAAGTAGTTTTCAAGCCTCCCCGGATATCCGGGGAGGCTTTTTATTTGGCGTGGGGAGGATCGGAGATTATTGCGAGGTAACAGATAATACAAGGTTCTCAAACCGCTCGCCCTCTCGAAAATCGTCACCGCCCTCGAAGCCCAGGGCGACAAACCCCAGGCGGAAAAATACCATCGCCAGCTCAAGGCCGAGTTTCCCGACTGGAAATAACAGCCAACCCTTTTCTAACAGAGCGCCGGTTTCAGCCGGCGAGTCCCAGAGATGCCCATGAGTCGAGCAACCCAACAAACTCATCTCACTTCCCTCATCTTCTCTGTGCCTCTGCTGCGGTGAAAATACCCGAATCCTCACCACTCCTCAATAACGCGGCACGTCTGCATCGACAAACGCTGACCAGGCATCGATTCCGCCGCTCATCGAGAAGGCGTTTTCCACTCCGTGCGCCCGCAGAAATGCGGCGGCCCGCAGGGAACGCATGCCATGGTGGCAATAGACCACCACTCCGCGCTGGGTGTCCGCCGTGAGTCGGTCCAAAACTTCCGGAAAGGTCCCCAGCGGAAACCATTCATGGCCGTCGATCCGGCAAATCGTCAACTCGTCGCGCTCACGGCAATCGATCAAACGTGGCCGTTGGTCGGCAGGCAGGTGCACCCACTCCGCAACCACGCCGGGGCTGATTTCGAGCGTGAACTCCGCATCCGGAAGCGATGGAAAGCCATCGCTCACTCGACGATCACCGGGGTTCCGAGTTCGACGTTTTCAAAAAACTTCTCGGACATTTGGTGCGGCATGCGGATGCAACCATGAGACGCCGCGTAGCCAGGTAGATAGCCGGTGTGCATGCCAATGCCGCCCGTGAAACGCATGAAATTCGGCATCGGTGCGGCATAATAGACGGCTCCGGGAGGGATTTTATCGACGCGGATATCGACGTTGTCGTTGAGCATCTGGCCAGTCGCCTTGTCCTTGAAAACCCCATAAATCGAGGATTTGTGGTCCTTGTTCTTTTGGATGATTTTGTAGCGTCCCGATGGTGTGGCATGATCTTCGTTACCGCTGGAAATCTTCGACACGCCGACGAGCACGCCGCCCTTATAAAAGAAGGCTTTTTGCTCCTTGCTGTTGATTTTGACCAGCGAACTGCCGTTGACGCCATCGCCATCCCAATACGAAATATCATCGGGGATCGCGGGCGGCGGATGGTGGGGACCATTGGAAACCTGCTGATGGATCGGCCCGCCCACGCCGGCCATGTAACCGGACGGCCGAGGGCCACTCGGTCCGCAGGCATTCATGGCAACTACTCCAGTGAGCAATGCCGACAGCCGGAAGATGGGCGAATTCAAAAGCTTCATATGCCGCGGAAACTGGCGCAAGATGCCCAGTGGGTCAAGTGAACAGACGCTGCCTCCATTAGCCGCTTACGAAAACGTCAGCCCGCACGATGCCCGGGCGATTCCCAGATCGGAGCCGTGGGTTTGCGCTTGGCGCAAGCGAGTGACGGCTTGTTTCACCAACTCCGCTGCCTGCCACGCCTCGGCGGCTTGATTGAGAATCGAGAAGCTGAAACGCAGACTGCTGCGGCCGCGCGCGTCATCCAAGCCCATCGCGAGTTGGACGTGCGACGGCCGGATTTTCCCGGCCATGCATGCCGAGCCAGCGGAGCACTCGATGCCGGCCTCGTCTAACAATCGGATCAAATCCACCGCTTCACAACCTTCGAAGGCGAGGTGGCTGGTATTGGGCAAGCGATGGACGGGATCGCCATTGATGGCCACCCCCGGAAGTTCGGCGAGCAACTTGCTTTCAAACGTATCCCGCATCAGATGCAACCCGGTGTGATCGCAGGCGATCCGCTTCATCGCCATCGCCGCGGCACCCATGCCGACGATTCCCGCGACGTTTTCCGTGCCAGCCCGGCGGCCGTTTTCCTGGGTGCCGCCTTTCAGAAACGGAAAAAACCGGATGCCGCGGCGCACATAGAGCGCGCCTACGCCCTTGGGTCCGTGGAACTTGTGCGCGGAGAGCGAGAGGAAATCCACGCCGAGCTGGCGCACTTGCAAGTCGATCTTGCCGGCCGCCTGAATGGCGTCCGAATGGATTGCGATCCCGCGTTCGCGCGCCATGTTGGCGACCTCGCGCACAGGCTGAATCACGCCGGTTTCATTGTTGGCCGCCATCACCGAGATCATCGCCGCGCCTGGCAGCAAGGCCGCGAATTTATCCAAATCCAGCCGACCATCGGAATGCACACCGGCATATTTTACCGGGCGCTGGAGATCTTCCGCGCAGCGCAGCACTGCCGAGTGCTCAATGGCGGAAACCACCGTGGCACCAGAGCCGACGAGGCGATCCATCGAGTGCAAGGCCGTATTCACGCTCTCCGTGCCGCCGCCGGTGAAGAGAATCTCATCCGCCTCCGCGCCGATCCAATCCGCCACTTGGCTGCGGGCGTCATCGATCGCCTGGCGGGCTTGACGTGAACCCGCATAGGCCCCCGAAGGATTGGCATGGCCGTTGCGCAGCCATGGCAACATCGCCTCCAGCACCTCGGGCAGCAGCGCCGTGCTCCCGTTTGCGTCCAAGTGGATCATGAGCCCGAGAATCCAAGAAACTTGCAAGATTTCAATCTCAATCGGGATGCAACGTTTTCATAGGAGGGGCGAAACGTGTTCGCCCTGACCATGATGTGACAATGAGAACGCGCCTAGCTCACCTCATTGGCTTTTCATAGGCATCGGCGGACACGTTCCGCCGCTCCTTAAGATGCTTCGCTGTTTCATTGGAAAATTCCCGGGATCTTCCAACGACCGGAAGCTTGCTTGTCCGTGTTCGTCTGGCATAATCAAAACCGTGACCCGTTTTCTATCCGGTATTTTCGCAGCAGCGTTGGCGCTTCTGTCCGCCGGTCCGTCGCATGCCGCGGAAACCGCTGTGGAGAAAAAAACTCCCGCCAAAGTGGTGATCATTCCGATCCGCTCGGAGATCGCCAAGCCCGCGCTCTACGTCCTCCGCCGTGGCCTCAAGGAAGCCATCGAACAAAAGGTGGACACCATCGTGCTCGACATGGAGACCCCCGGCGGCGCGCTCGACGTCACCTTTGAGATGCTCAAAGCCCTCGAAAAATTTCCGGGCAAAACCGTCACCTACATCAACCGCGAAGCGATTTCCGCCGGAGCACTCATCTCCGCCGGCACCGATGAAATCTATTTCGAACCTGGCGGCATCATCGGCGCGGCCGCACCCGTCATGGCCACCGGCGGTGAAATCGATGAAACGATGCGCGGCAAAATCGTCAGTTACCTCAAGGCCCGCGTCCGCTCGATTTCCGAGGGCAAGGGTTATCGCGGCCAAGTCATCTCCGCGATGATCGACATGGATTACGAATTCAAAATTGGCGACGAAATCATCAAGCCCAAAGGCGAATTGCTCTCCCTCACCGCTCAGGAAGCGGTCAAACTTTACGGCGATCCAGCGCAACCGCTGCTCGGCACCGGCATCGCGGCAAACATGGGCGTCTTGTTAGACAAGCTCCACGGCAAGGGAAATTACAGCACAGTCCGGTTGGAAGTGACTTGGTCGGAAGAACTCGCGCAATACCTCACCGCGCTCACACCCTTGCTGCTTGCCGCCGGCCTGCTCTGCCTGTTTATCGAGTTCAAGACCCCGGGCTTCGGCATCTTCGGCATCACCGGAATTCTGTTGTTAGCCGTGGTCTTCTTCGGCCACAACGTGGCGGGGCTTTCCGGCCACGAACCTCTGTTGTTCTTCCTGTTGGGGGTCACCGTCGTCGCCATCGAGATCTTCTTTTTCCCAGGCACTATGGTTCCGGCGCTCACCGGAATCGCGCTGATGTTAGGCTCACTGGTCTGGGCGATGCTCGATCTCTGGCCCGGTGAACCGATTTCCTTCTCCGGCGATGTCTTGCTCCGCCCGCTCGCCAATGTCATGGCCGGAGTGGTGATCGCCATCGTGATTTTCCTCGCCATGCTCAAGGCACTTCCCAAGGGCGGACCCTGGGGAAAAATGGTTTTGGAATCCGCCGTCGCAGGTGAGCCCGGCCCCATCCGCGAACTCAACGCCACTACGTCCGATGCACCACGCGGCAACGAATTGATCGGAAAATCCGGCATCGCCGCCACCGCGCTCTTCCCGAGCGGGCAAGTGGAAATTTCCGGTAGGCGCTACGAAGCAAAGCTCGCCATCGGCTTCGCTGAGGCCGGCACGCCGGTTAAGGTGACCGGCGTCTCGGAATTCGGCCTCATTGTGGAATCGCTCTCATGACCCTGATTATACTACTCTTTGCGCTCGGAATCGTACTGCTCCTCGTCGAGGTGATCGTGCCCGGCGGCATCCTTGGCGCGATCGGCGGCCTGATGATGTTTGGCGGTTGCGTCATGGCCTTCGTGGAATTCGGCACTTGGGGCGGCATTCTGGCGGTCGCCACGGCGATAGTCGTCGCCACTACCGCATTTTACCTCGAGTTCCGCGTCCTGCCGAAAACTGCCATCGGCAAGCGCGCTTTCCTCACCAAGGAAATCACCGGTGTCAGCGCCGCGTTCGGCTCGGATGCCCGCGAACTCATCGGCAAGTCCGCCGAAGCCCTCACCATGCTTTCGCCCAGCGGCTACATCCTCATCGATGGAAAACGCTACGAAGCCTTCTGCCAAAACGGCCAAGTCCCCGCAGGAGCCTCGCTCGAAGTCACCGGTGCTGACAATTTCCGCCTCATCGTATCTCAGACCCCAACCAACTAATTAAGCCATGATTAACCTGCCCACCATCGTCCTCATCGTTGTCGCCATCCTCGGATTGCTACTTTTCGGAATCATCCTCTCCTTCTTCAGCGTCTGGCTCCGCGCCTGGCTCGCCGGGGCCTACGTAGGCTTCACCGATCTCATCGCCATGCGCCTCCGCCAAGTGCCCTACGGCATGGTAGTCGATGCCCGCATCACCGCGAAAAAAGCCGGCATCGAGATTGCCATCGATGATATCGAAGCCCACTTCCTCGCCGGCGGAAACGTGATCCCCACCATCCAAGCCCTCATCGCCGCCCAGAAAGCCGGAATCACATTGGATTGGAATCGCGCTTGCGCCATCGACCTCGCCACCAAAGGCTCCGGCAAGAGTGTCGTCGAAGCCGTTAGAACCTCCGTTGACCCGAAAGTCATCGACTGCCCGAATCCCGCATCCGGCCGCAGCACCATCGACGGCGTCGCCAAGGATGGCATCCAAGTGAAAGTCCGCGCCCGCGTCACCGTCCGCACCAATCTCGACCGCTTCGTCGGCGGTGCGAAAGAAGAAACCATCATCGCCCGCGTCGGCGAAGGCATCGTCACCACCATCGGCTCGGCGGAGAGTTATAAAACCGTGCTCGAATCACCGGATAGCATTTCCAAAGTCGTGCTGCATCGCGGCCTCGATGTCGGCACCGCATTTGAAATCCTTTCGATCGATATCGCCGACGTCGATGTCGGCGAAAACGTCGGTGCCCAACTCCAGGAAGCGCAGGCCGAGGCGAACAAAAACATGGCCCAAGCCCAAGCGGAAATTCGCCGCGCCGCCGCTGTTGCACTCGAACAGGAAATGATCGCCCGCGTCGCGGAAATGAAAGCTAAGGTCGTCGAGGCCGAAGCGCAAGTCCCGCTCGCCATCGCCGAAGCCTTCCGCAGCGGCAACCTCGGCCTGATGGATTATTATAAAATGGAAAACATCAAGTCCGACACCCTGATGCGCGGCAACATCGCCAAAGGCGAACAATAGTTTCTAAATTTCAGCGTTTCAGCTTTTAAGCATTTACTCCCATGAACTGGCTCCTCGATCATCTCCAAATCGTCGTCATCGTCGTGCTGGCTTTAGGCTCATGGCTGAAGCATCGCGCCGACACCAAAAACGCCGAAGCGGAGGAACGTCGGGCCCGTGAGGAAATGTCGGAAAGTGAGGACATCTTCGGACCGGACAAGGAGTGGCGGGCGCCACAGGAGCGCCCGCGATCTCCTGCTCCTCCTCCATTGTTTCGCCAAGCCCCACCGCCATTGTCCCAGTTCGATGTTTCCGAAGTGGAATCACAGCTCAAGCGTCAGCAAGAACTTCAAGACCGCCTGCGAAAAATCAAGGAAACCAAATCCACCACCACCGGCGGAGCCTCCGCCACCCGCATCCGCGTCGCGGCGGCCCAAACGCATGCCAAACCGCTCGCACTGGGAGAAGCCAGCCTCAAAAGCAGCTTGAAAAATCCTAAACAAACCCGGCGCGCCATCATCCTCCGCGAGATCCTCGGCACACCACTCGGCCTTCGCTGATAGTAAAAAGTAGTCCAATGCCTTTAAGCCTTTAAGGATTCGGTCCAAGCGGTGCATATGAGGCAGCGAATCTCCTCAAGGAGCGGCGGAACGTGTCCGCCGATGCCCATGAGAAGCCAATGAAGTGAGCGAAGCGCTTCCCATTGACACTTCATGGTCCGGGCGATCAGGTATCGTCCCTTGTGCCAAAGCCACGCATCCCTAGGTGTGGCAATGATCCCGAACGCGAATCCTTAAAGGCATTCGGAATGTAGTCCTGGACTGCTTTTTAAGATCAGTGTTAAGGTTTCGGCAGCGTCTTAATCAGGTTTTGCACTTCGGAGGCAAGTTGCTTCGCGACCACGCCTTCGATGTAACTCATGCCGCGCACCTCGGGGTCCGGGGCTAACAATCGATCCCGTTCCGTCCACTTGAACTCATCAGAACGGTGAAGCGCGAAGAGCAAGCAGGAAACGATCACCGCGCCAATCCACAGCGGAGCGAGAACCTCATGCAGCACGGCGCGGTGCAGATTCTGCTTCCGGAATTTCCGGGAGATCTTCGGCAACCAGAAAACCAGCGGCCAACACGTGGCGAAAATGGCGAGAACGACGCCGAGTTGAAACAACGGGCCAGGGAAGATTCCGCAGGCCAACATCACCAGGATCGAGCTGGCAACGCCGACCCATGGCAAGAACCGCCGCCACGAGCGGCGCGCGGGTTCCAGCATCGACAGGCGGCTGCGTGTCAACCACGCGCCCAGCGCGATGCTCAAGTTGATCATCAGCACCGTGAGCGCTGCAAGTTGGCCTACAGGCGCTATAAAACCGCTGATCCGCATGCTCCAATCGCGGGCTGATAGATGCGGGATTTGAATCAAGGCAAAATAAAAGCCGAGTGGCCCGAAGATGCAGACGACAAACAGCAGCATCCGATCGCATGGTGAAATGAGATCCGCCAGACGACGGGCGACGAGTTTAGTGGCATGCGGAACCATCGCTCGGGACAACAGAGCGCCGAGTGCCAACAAACCGAAGCAGACAGCAGCGATCGTGGCGTGAGCCTGGCCGAGTAATGCATAGTCGGTTAAGCGCCCGGGCTTAAAATCATCCTCGGAGAGCACCGGCGGTGAATTGACTTGGCTTGTCACCACCGGCATCTGCAGGCATGCCATCACTGAGCCCTTGGTTTCGATCCACCGTGATATTGGATCTTCTTTTCCTCTCGCTTTCCGTTGTTCTTTTTCCGCCACCAACTTTTCATCCAGCAGACGGAAATTTCGTGAAACGTCCTCGAGTCCGAGTCGGGCGGCGGCGTCCCGGAAATTCTTGAGTGGCGCTTGAATCATGGCCTTTGTGATCAATCCATCGATCATGGTCCAATTTGTCTCCGCGGAGCGTTCCACCAGCCAGCGCCACAACTGCACGCATTCCGTAAACTCCGCGATGTCTGCGGGGGCGTCAAAGGTCGAAGCTTTCGCGGCAAGCAGGTTGGCAAGATGGTGTATTCCAATTTTCGGCGAGGGAAGCGCCGCCGTGTAGGCCACCACGGATATGCGCTCGAGAAAATCCCGGCCCGGCGGCAGATGTCGGAACCTTTGCTGATTGAGAGCGATGTTGTGATCGTTGAAGCGGGGAAGTTCCGCCGCTTTGCGGAGTGCTTCGTAGGCTTGATCAAAACGCGTCTGATCTTTGATCATCCACTTCGGCGCTTCAGGATTTTTGGAAGTGGACCATGCCCCGGATTTTCGCTCCACGGATGAATCTGCTAGATGCCCCGCCGCCAAGGTGGCGAGATAAGCGTTTCCAGGATCAATCGTCTCCGCTTGCTTCAGCAAATCCAAGGGGAGTTCTTTTCGAGTCGAAAGACAGCCTTCCGCATAGGCTTGCAGAAATGCCGGGTTGGATCGATCGCTTTCCCAAAGTGGCTGCCATTTTTCGGCAGCATTGTCGGCATCCGCATTGCCGAACATCAGCAACCGAACATCTGACGGAAGTTTTTTGGCGACCGGATTGGACGCCGGACTTGCGTCTTCATTATCCAGAAGGGAAACCATGCCGATACATCCCCGGAACTGCAAGAAACGATAGCCCGTGGTTCCGACAACAACGGCCAATGAAACCAAAGCAACCGCGCCGACCAGCGGCAGGACCCACTTCCGCCAGATCCGGCGCTCCGTTAGCTCCAATTTTGCGGCGGCATCCTCCAGCATCCCGTCAGTCGCCTGCGGACTTGCTTCGATCAGATGCGCGAGCTCGTTTTGTGCGCGATGGCGCAGTTCATCGTTCGCCCCAAGCGGGCGAGTCACGATATCGAGAAAACGCTTCGAAGATGAGGAATCGGAAAGATCTGACACGGATCAGATTATAATAACAAAAGTTCCGGTGTGAAGGAAATGTTACGCCAGAAATCCACCATGATGCGGCGGCAAAGGCGATCAGTCCTTTCAGTCCGAACCCATCGCCACGGCGCAGGCTCTGTAATTCGGTTGGCGCGAGTGAGGATCATCGGACGGGTGGGTGAGTTGGTTCACGCCGACGAGGATGTCAGCGTTCCTTGCGTGCGGTTCACGGCGGCGTGGAAGATATCCTCGCGGTAAATGCGGGAAATCGAGCCACAAGTGATCTCCGGCAGGGACCCGATCGCCCGCAGGCCGGCGAGAACCCAGGAAGCCTTTTCGATGGTCGGGCGGTTCACGGTTTCGCCGTGGAAAATGTGGAAGGAGTCGCTGTGAAAGGTCTCCGAACCCCCTTCGAAGTCACCCACCAAGCTGTTTTTAAGGACCTCCTTGGAGGCGCCAGTGTAAGCTTTCATTCCCAGAATGCTGACGAGCTCATTGCGGAAACCCGGGTCCTGGCACATCCGGCAGGCGTCCAGAAGTGCGGCGACCAAGGCGATGGTCTCCTCCTTGCGCTCTTTGATGAAGGCTTCCGCGACTAACAGGACTTTTTCGGGGTGGCCATGTGACAACTCATTGGAAGTGGCCGGACACCATCCGGTGCCATCAAGGATCGACTCGGAGTTCCATGGCTCGCTGCCGCAAAATCCATCGATGTTCCCGGCCTTGAGGTGGCGCGGCATGAGCGGGGGTGGCAGGAAAATGATCTCCACCTCATCCGGGACAACGAGTCCGTGCCGCCGCAGCCAGGTGTGGAGAAGAATGTGGTGGGAGGAAAAACGATGAGTGGCGGCGAGTGTGAATGGGCGATTCTTTTTCCATGCATATTTCAGATGATCCTTCAAACCCTCGCCATGCTTGATTTCCGCGGGTTTCAGCCAGCTTGAAAGGGTGATGGCATTTCCATGCAAATTCAGGATCAACGGGACCGCCACTTCACGACGCAACTCGCTGAAGCCCAAACCAAGCTCCAGAGCGATGCCAGCGATGGATTGCGCGGCATCCAGTTCGCCATAATAAATCTTGTCCCGCACGCTGGCCCAACCGATTTCCCGGAACAACGAGACATTCAATCCGTGGCGCTCGAAGAGCCCCATTTCGCGAGCAACCGCGAGCGGGGCGCAATCACACAACGGCACGTAGCCGAGGCGGAGCGGAAAGCGGGGACTGCTTCTGGCGGTTGCGGACTGGCTCATTGTGGTACCACAAGCGCGTGGAATGCCAATTGCGCGACTTTGGCATAAGCGCTGCTATTTTCACCCCGCGCTTTCGATGAAAGCGGTTCATTATGGATTGGGTGCCTGACTTGAGACAATTGCGCGCATTTGTGGCCGTGGCGGAGGAAGGCAGCTTCACGCTGGCCGCGCGCCGGCTATTTGTAACCCAATCGGCGGTAAGCCACTCGTTGCGGACGCTTGAAGAACAATTGTCGTGCAAGTTGCTGGATCGAAGCGGCAAACGAGTGGTCGTGACCGCCGAGGGCGATTTGCTTCTCACGCGTTGCCGTCGCATTGTGTTAGAAATCGAACAGGCGGCGAGGGATCTCGATGGCCTGCGGCGCTGGGGTCAAACGCGGATCCGGATCGGCGCACCGCACACACTATGCCATTTCATGATCCCATCGGTGCTGCGCGAGTTTCGCGATTCTTTCCCGCTCTGTGAGGCGATGATCGAAGCCGGGGACACCACCCAGCTTCTGGATCGGCTGACCGGTGGGGATTTGGATCTCGTGGTGGGGCTCAAACCGCGTGGCAGCGGCGCTGAGGGCTACCGACTCTTATTTCAGGATGCGATGTCCTTCATCGTTTCTCCATTTCACTCGTGGGCGGTCGATGAATCCACCATCGCCGCCACGCTCGGCGACCAACAATTGATCATCTATGCGAAAGCGACGGAGACCCATCGGTTGGTCGAGGAATGGCTGGAGCAGGCGGGCGTCCGGGGAAAAAAACCGATGATTCTCGGCGACATGCAGGCCATCAAGGAGATGGCCAAGCTCGGCATCGGCGTAGGCATCGTTGCCCCCTGGGTGGCGTCACGGGAGGCCGAGGATGGCGGCCTGAAAATCATTCAAATCAAAAGACCTGCGATTGAGCGGGAATGGGGGGTTTTCCATTCCCCAAAGCGGGATCCCAGCTTGGTGGAAGAAGCGTTTATCGGCTTGTGCGAAATGGTTTTCGCCACCTTGCCATCCGGCCGGGGGCTGGATGCGTGAGCCGAGAATGGGCGGAAATCGGCCCAATCCGCGTTCCGGCTTGACGGTGTTTCCCCTCGCCAACTAGCTTTCGCGGATGGAGCGCGCCCCGCTGGGCGGCTCATTTCAATCAACTCTCAACCCAGCCCTCACCGTGGACCTCCAGGAAATCCGTCGCATTGTCGAACTCATGAATGAGCACGGCCTCACGCTCTTCGACCTCTCGAAGAACGATTTTCATCTCAAATTGAAAAAAGGTCCGGATCTCGAAGATCTTCGCGGCCTATTCGCCAGCATGCCGGCCGCACCCGCTGTCGCCGCCGCTGCGCCCGCGGCCCCTGTGGCCGGCAATCCAGCGCCTCCCGCCCTCGAAGGCGCCGAAATCACCTCGCCCATGGTCGGCACATTCTATCGGAAACCCGCGCCCGACGCCCCGAATTTCGTGGAAATCGGATCCACCGTCTCGGTCGGCCAAACCGTCTGCATCATCGAGGCCATGAAGGTCATGAATGAAATCAAAGCCGAAAAATCCGGCACCATCTGCGCCCTCGTCGCCGAAGAAGGAAACGCCGTCCAATACGGCGACGTTCTTTTCCGCATCAAGTAATCAGTCTTCTTCCTGAAAACTGTAAACTAGCCACTCTGCCCATGTTCAAGCGCGTCCTGGTCGCCAATCGCGGCGAAATCGCCCTCCGCATCATCCGCGCCTGCCGCGAACTTGATGTGGAATCCGTAGCGGTCTATTCCGAAGCCGATATCGATTCGATGCACGTCCAACTCGCCGATCAGGCGGTCTGCATCGGCCCGGCATCGAGCAAGGAATCCTACCTCAAGATGGACCGCATCATCGCGGCCGCCGAGATCACCGGCGCGGACGCTATCCATCCCGGCTACGGTTTCCTCTCGGAAAACGCCCGTTTCGCGGAAATCTGCGCTTCGTCCGGCGTCACCTTCATCGGCCCCTCGGCCAAGGTCATTTCCCAGATGGGCGATAAAGCGACGGCCCGCGCCACGGCAGTCGCCAATGGCGTGCCGATCACGCCCGGCACCGACATCATGCCGAATGCGGAAACCGCGTTTGAAGCGGCGAAAAAGATCGGTTTCCCGGTCATGATCAAGGCGACCGCCGGCGGTGGTGGCCGCGGCATGCGGCCTTGTTTTAAAGAAGAAGAATTCATTTCGCTGTTCCAAGCCGCCTCGAGCGAAGCGATTGTTTGCTTCCGCAATGGCAGTTGTTATCTCGAAAAACTCGTGATCAACCCGCACCACGTTGAGTTTCAGATCATTGGTGATGCGCACGGCAACTTCATCCATCTGGGTGAGCGCGATTGCTCGATGCAGCGCCGCAACCAGAAGGTGATCGAAGAATGCCCGTCGCCGCTGCTCACCCCCGAGCTGCGCGCCCGAATGGGTGAAGCGTCGGTCAATCTGATCCGCAACATCAACTATCAGAATGCCGGCACCATCGAATACCTCGTCGATGAAGCCGCGGAAAATTTCTACTTCATGGAAATGAACACCCGGATCCAGGTCGAGCACCCGGTCACCGAGGAAGTCATGGGCTGCGAACTCATCAAAGAGCAAATCCGCGTCGCCGCCGGCGAGCCGCTCTCCCACCACGTTCTGGAAGCCACTCCGCGCGGCCACGCTATCGAGTGCCGCATCAATGCGGAAGATCCCTTCAACAACTTCGCACCCAGCCCGGGCACCATCGATCTCTGGTATGCTCCCGGTGGCAAAGGCGTGCGCGTCGATACCCACGTCTATTCCGGCTACACGGTCCCGCCGCATTACGATTCGATGATCGCCAAGCTCATCGTCACCGCGGCCACCCGTGAGATCGCCATCGCCCGCATGAAACGCGCGCTCGGCGAGTTCACCATCCGCGGCATCAAGACCACCATCCCCTTCCAACTCGAAATCATCTCCCACCCGGATTTCCTCGCTGGGAAATACGATATCGGCTGGGTCGCGCGGTTTCTCGAAGAGCGTGTCACTCGTTAGTTCGATAGGATTTATGGGAATTATGGGATTCATGGGCAACGCGCGGCTCTACGCCATCCTTGATCTCGGCTACACTTCTGAGGAAAACGCTGCTGCTACGACTGTCTCATTGTTAGCTGGAGGCGCGGATCTGCTCCAGCTGCGCGCTAAGGGAAAAGATCTAGCCACGATCCGCCGCGTCGCGGAAACCCTCATCCCGCTCTGCCGCGCGGCCGGTGTCCCTTTCATTCTCAACGACCACCCCGCGCTCGCTGCCGAGCTCGGAGCGGACGGCGTCCACATCGGCCAGGATGACGGACCGCTCTCCGCCGCCCGCGCCACCATGGGCCCCGGCAAACTCATCGGCCGCTCGACCCATTCGCTCGATCAAGCCCGCGCCGCACTTGCCGAGGGCTTTGATTACATCGGCTTCGGCCCGCTTTTCCCAACGCCCACCAAAGCCGGCCGTCCTGGCATCGGCCTTGAGGACATTTCCACGATGGAGCGCGATGTCGGCAGCCGGATTCCAGCCTTTTGTATCGGCGGCATCAAGCGCGCCAATCTCGATCAAGTCCTCGCCGCCGGAGCACGGCGAGTGGTCATCGTCTCCGATCTTCTGACTGCGGCAGACGTCGAAACCGCGACTCGCGAGGTGGTAGTTGGCATAAGTTAGAAAATTGTATTGGCGATTGAGCGCGCCATCATCTGCCTAACTCTTCCACGCCACCCCCAAGTGTCCGCTTCAATAAACCTAAATACAGAAATGCAAACCACGGAACACACGGAAAATCAGAGAGTTGAGAGGGTGAGTGACCACACTCAAAAGATTAGCCACACAAATATCATAACTGATTCAGTTTCCGTGTATTCCGTGGCTCGCCATCTTCCCTTCTAAGATAAACGCAATTCACTCTTCTTTGAGAGGAAGCGCGATGCGCGCCATTCTTTTCATGATTCCCTGAACCAGACCTCGCGACCACAAACCGCCGCTCAGGCATGCCGTCAGGTGGTTGCGCAATCCCGGGATCACGAAGGCCTTCCTGCCGATGCTCTTCAGCGCGGCATCGACCACCACCTCGGCCGACATCCAAGTGATCGGCAGTTTTGAGTAATCGACTGGATGGAGATACTTGCCAGGTGTTTCTGTAGCGCCTTGCGCCAAGACCAAAACATCGACTCCCGCATCTTTGCACTCGTGGTGGAGCGACTCCCCAAAGTTCAGCAGATACCCTTTGGTTGCCGAGTAATTGGCCATATACGGCACACCCTGGAAGCCCATGAGAGAGGAAACAAAAATAATAGCTCCCTTACGACGCGCCAACATGCCCGGAAGAAAGTGATGGGTGATTTCCACCGGCGCGATGCAATTCAGCCGGATGAGACCTTTCTCAACCTCGATATCACTCTGACTAAACGAACCCGGCACCCCGCTCCCCGCATTGTTGATCACCATCGCGACCTCGATATCGGCACACACCTCAATCAAGTGCTGCAGAAAATCATCCTGCGAAAGATCGACCTGGAGACACCGCACTTGCACCCCATGCTCTCTTGTCAGTCGCTCGCGTAAATCATCCAAGAGGCCGATCCTCCTCGCGGCAATCACAAGATTCAGTCCCGCAGCAGCCAGTTTTTGCGCGAACATCAAACCAATACCGGATGAAGCACCCGTAACCACAGCCCATTCACCATAGCGTTCGCGCAGTTCATGCATGGTCATTATTTTTCCGTGTCGGCTGTCTCATGGTAGGATTTCGATGCCCAACGATACCAGTTCAGCGACTACGGGCAAGCAAAGTTGAACTGTGAAGCGGAACTGAACCCGCTCTCCGCCGTTCGCCGCAACACATGGTTAAGCTTTGCGGTCATGACGGCGTCTTGTTATGCGTGCAATGGCCCAGACAATCATCACTCCAACAGCAACAAGGAGCGCACCAATTGCAATGGCGATAAGCGGCAGATAGTCACTTCCAATACTGTCGTAAGCCTCGCCAATGGCAAGTGACTCACGCTCCTCGCGGCAAGTCAGCACACAAAAAAAGGCGAAGGCCGTAGCAGCTAAAACGATCAGAGCGCCAGCCGTTCTCAATGACCAACATCTCAATATTTCAAATAACGAAATCATGGTGCTGGATTGCGCCGTGCCAAGTAAAGAAATAGCAAACATGGAATGCCATAAATAAGGCTGGCCCCGAGTGGGGTAAGTATCAAAATATGATTGCCATTTCTTACCAGAGGGGTCAAAATATCCGCAAACGGAATCAAAGAACCAAGAAGAAACATTAGTAGTCCCGGAATCATGTTGAGTAAGGCCCCAACTATATCCATACAATCATGCAAAGAAGAATAAATCGACCAAACAGTGCATATTCCGGATAGCGCGGACAAGTAGTAATAAAGTGTTCGACGTTTCATTCGATAGCTTGAGAATATGATTCCAAATGTCGAGTCCTCCTACGTCTGACCGGGGGCGATGTTTCGACTGCGGTTGAGAGTTTATGGGGCATGGCGGTTAGAACAAAAGCGATTTATGCCTAAGGAAGTAAGTCTTTATTGTTCGGCTTCTTGTTTAAGCTTTGATTCGATTTGCTTTCGAAAGAAGCGGAATGCCATAATACTCGATACAATACCTGGAATAAGAACTGCTGGTGAAAAACAGTAATATAATCGCGACGCGTCCGTAGGCGACCGATGAATCCCGATCACGCCTATTACTAGGCCTACAAAGAAGTATAGGCAGGCAAAAAGAAATGTAGTTCCAATTCCAACTGCAATAGCTGCCAAAAGATCGTAAGAACGATTAGATATTTCAAGTTCTTGAGGAGTCATTTTCATCTACCGAACAGTGGACAAGCCCGAATTGGAAGGGCGTGATTTGGCCGTCTCAATCACAGCCATGATTCTAACTTCTCCATGCTGGCATGCAAAGCTTAAAATCGACGGATCAACACGAGGCGCGGAGTTCGTGGAGAGAAGCGCGGAGTTTTTGAGATTTGGAATCGGATCCGCATGAACCGAAAATCCATGGGTTCTCCGCGCAAGTCCTCCTCGATCTCGTCACCTTCGCGTTTCGATCCTGTCATGCAAGGGGATTTCGATACGTCAACCCAGCCCAGGGCTTTTGCTCTCGCCACCGTCTGGATTTCCATTCAAATGACACCAAGCCGCACTCAATCAAACGCCCGATGAAAATCCTTATTCTCTACTCTCTAGCTTTCTTCCTCGCGGCACCGATCCACTCCGCAGAGCAACGCAAGCCGAACATCCTCTTCATCCTCGCTGACGACCAGTCGCCCTTCGACTTCAAGTTTTACAACTCGCAGTCCACCCTCGAGTCGCCGAACATTGACCGCCTCGCCACCGGCGGCATGATCTTCGACTCCGCCTATCACATGGGTTCCTTCAGCGGCGCGGTCTGCACGCCCTCGCGGCACATGATCATGAGCGGGCGCACGGTTTGGCGCTTGCCGGTCGGACCCGGTGCGGAGAAATGCCCGCCCGATCTCGAGAATAACACCATCGGCGCCGTCTTCAACCGGGCTGGCTACGCCACCATGCGCACATGCAAACAAGGCAACAGCTATCCCGCGGCGAACAAGCAATTCAGCGTCGTCCACGACGCGACGAAGCGCGGTGACACCCACGAAACCGGTAGCGCTTGGCATGCCGACCGCGTGCTCGACTACCTCGGCGAACGGACGGTGAAAAAGGATGAACGCCCTTTCTTCATCTACTTCGGCCTGTCGCATCCCCACGACGTGCGCGATGGCACGCCGGAGTTGCTCGCAAAATACGGCGCCACCAACCACCGGGACGAATCCTCCGCTCCGCCCGCCCATCCCAAGCAGCCGCCCTTGCCGTCTAACTGGCTGCCCGCCCACCCCTTCGACAACACCCACATCGACGTCCGCGACGAGGTGAGTGCCAGCGGTGTTTGGAAACGCCGCGACGAGGCGACGATCCGCAACGAGATCGGGCGCGACTACGCCTGCTCGGAAAACATCGACATCCAGATCGGCCGCGTGCTCGCTAGGCTTGAGGAAATGGGCGAACTCGAAAACACCTACATCTTCTACACCGCCGACCACGGCATCGCTATCGGTCGCCATGGTTTGCAGGGCAAACAAAACCTCTACGAGCACACCTGGCGCGTGCCGATGATCGTCAAAGGGCCCGGCATCAAGCCTGGCATCCGCGCTCCTGGTAACATCTACCTCGGCGATTTGCTCGCCACCTTCTGCGACCTCACCGGCGTTGCTCCGCCGGAAACCAACGAGGGCATCAGCTTCAAACCCGTGCTGCTCGGCGAAAAGCCAACGATCCGCGACACGCTCTACGGCGTTTACAATGGCGGCGACAAACCCGGCATGCGCAGCGTGAAACAGGGCGATTGGAAACTCATCGAATACGAATCTGTTAGCGCCGGCACCCGCGAAACCCAGCTTTTCAATCTCAAAGAAAATCCCCACGAATTTCTGGCCGAACACCGCGACCCCAAAGTCGCCACCCTCGCCGGCACCTCGCCCACGAAGCAACAAGTCAACCTTGCCAAGGATCCGCAACACGCCGCCAAGCTCGCCGAAATGCAGGCACTGCTGCTCGCCGAAATGCGCCGTCTCGGGGATCCCTGCCGATTTTCTAACCAACCTGACGACGGCATGCCACCCCCATCGAAGGAGAAACCCGGCAACCGCAAACATGGCAAAGCTAACAATTCAGCATCGCCCAAGGCAAGACGTTGATCTAGATACACAAATCGTCAGCGTCATGATCCAGCAGGTGATTCATATACCCCACTAGAAGGAGCGTAAGCCGATTATGAATAAAACATTCATCCACACATCACTCGCCCTAGCGCTTCTCGTTTCGCTCCTGTCCGAGCACGGGAAGGAGTGCTGCGATGCATAAAGTGTGGCACGCGGCCCGGAAGAAGCAAAAGAAGAGAGGCGCGCCACCTCATGCCGTGGCGCATCATCGGCGTGGAATCGGACTGAAGTATGCCGGGATGAAAAAGACCGGACGCGGGACTTGGGTGGCATTTCTGGCGGTTCTTGGTCCGGGTTTGCTGGCTGGCTTGTCTGACGATGATCCGGCGGGCATCACAACCTATTCGGTGCT
>CAYRLT010000215.1:0-6049 GCA_964425095.1 uncultured Luteolibacter sp. | reverse complement strand
CGACGACCGCGAACTCTCCTACGGCGTGCTCGACATCTCGCTCTACCGCGACGACTTCGAACATCTCCACGAAAACCCCGCCCTGCAGGAAACCGATATCGGTTTCCCCGTCGAGGGCGCCCACATCATCCTCGTGGACGACGTCCTTTTCACCGGCCGCACCATCCGCGCAGCCTTGGATGCCTTGTCCGACTATGGCCGCCCCGCCAAGGTCGAACTCGCGGTGCTCATCGACCGCGGTCACCGCGAAATGCCCATCCAACCGGATTATGTCGGCATCGCGCTCGACACCCACCGCCACGACCATGTATTGGTATCTCTCGAAGGGACCGATTCGCTGGATGAGGTGCGGATCGTCTCCAAAGAAACCCCATGAGCTTCCTGCCGCAGCGCAAGAAATCCGCCGAGGAGATCACCCAACTCCGCGAAACCCTCGGCGTCCCCGCACTGCAGGAAAATCAGGAGTCCACCACCGCTGTCCTCGAATCCCCGGTCAACGCGGAACCCGAGCGCTCTCCGTTGCCACCCAGGCCCGCGTCGCCCGCCAAACCCGTCCGTTCCTTACGCAAATCCGAGCAAATCCCCGTTCTCATACCCACTCCGCCAAGCCCCAGCCCGGACTCCAAATTGCCCTTCCAACGCCGCAGCGATGAGGAAATCGTCGCCATCCGCCGCCGCGAAACCCTCGCGATGATGACGCCGCCACCGCCGAATCGGAAACTGGCCGTCGCCCATCCTGTCATACTCGTCTTTGGCTACCTCTGCGCCCTCGCCGGAGCCGCCTGCTTCTTCTTCGACAAGTTCCCGATTCTCGCCACCGCTGCCTGCGGTCTAGTTGCCCTGCTCTTCGCTGCCATTATTTTATGGCGTTACCCGATTTCCCGCCACCATGCGGCTTTCATCGCCGTGATCGCCCTACTCTTACTCGCCTTCGCCACACTCCACTACTTTCCCCACCTCCGGCATGCCACGTAAAGACCTGCTCGATATCGAATCCCTTGATCGCTCGGAAATCGACCACCTGCTCGATCAATCCACGCCCTTCAAGGAACTCTTCACCCGCTCGGTGAAAAAAGTCCCCGCGCTCAAGGGGAAATCCGTGCTCATGCTCTTCTACGAGCCCAGCACACGCACCCACTCTTCCTTCGAGGTCGCCGCGAAACGCCTCTCGGCCGACGTCACCAACTTCGATGTCGCCCAATCCTCAGTCACCAAAGGCGAGTCCGTCCGCGAGACCATCGAGACGCTCCAAGCGATGCGCACCGATTTCATCATCGTCCGCCACAAAGCATCAGGCCTCCCCGGCACCATCGCGCGTCTCACCCGCGCCTCCGTCATCAATGCCGGCGACGGTGCCCACGCCCATCCCACCCAAGGATTGTTAGATGCCTTCACCCTCAAGGAAAAATTCCCCGATCCCGCCGGAAAAAAAGTCCTCATCATCGGTGACATCCTCCACTCCCGCGTCGCCCGCTCGACCAGCACGATCCTTAAAAAACTCGGCGTCGATGTCGCCTACCTCGGACCCGGCTCGCTCGTCCCACGCGTCGGCCCGCAAAACATCCGCCGCTTCACCGATTACAAAGAAGCGATGGCCTGGAGTCCGGATGTTATCTATCTGCTACGCGTCCAAATGGAACGCCAAGACGTGCAGTTTTTCCCGAGCCTGCGCGAATACCACAAACTCTACGGCATCAGCGACGCCCGACTCGATGAAATCCGCAAACGCGGACTCTATATCATGCACCCCGGCCCCGTGAACCGCGGCGTCGAACTCTGCGACGCCGTCATGGATTACGAACGCTCACTCATCAACGACCAAGTCGAAAACGGCATCGCCGTCAGAATGGCCGTCCTCTACTGGCTCAAGCCGGGTGGACAGCAGTGAATCTCAGATCAACCCTTGCTCGCGCAGTTCCTCGTCCACTTCGTCATAGGTCGGCGCGCAGATTCCCGCATCGCGGATGCGTTGGATTTTGCGGCGGACGCCAACCCGGCTTTTGGGCCCGGTCACCAAGCCGCGCACACCGCCGAATACGATTGGCACCAACATCGCCACACCCACCGCTCCAAGGCCGATGCCAACGCCACGCCGCGCGCCGCGATGCATCAAATCCCCCAATAAAAGCCCCGCCGCCGCGCCCAAAAGCGCCGGTGCCGAGAGTGCGGTGTTTTCAATCCACGCGGGAGTCGTTTCGGTATGCTCGTCAGACATGAATGAAAACTAGCGACCGCAAGGCCTCACGACAACCCTGGAAAATAAAATGTTCCAGGTTTTCGTTTCCCTACTTCCCCTATTCGGGAAAATACAAGAATCTCCCTCCCGCGATGCCCACACCTAAAAATACCTACGCCCTCATTCTCGCCGGCGGCTCTGGCACGCGCTTCTGGCCGCTCAGTCGCGACTCCCGCCCGAAACAATTGCTCGATCTTTTCGGCACCGGAAGCCTTCTCGAACACGCCATCCGCCGCCTCGAAGGCCTCGTCCCGATTGAAAATATCCTCATCCTCACCAATGCCAAACAGGTCGATGCAGTGCGCGAAAACGCCTCGATCCTGCCCCCGGAAAACATCTTCGCCGAGCCCGCCAAACGCGATACCGCACCGGCCGTCGCTCTCGGCATCGGACTCATCGCCGCCCGCAATCCCGAGGCCGTGATGCTCGTCCTGCCCGCTGATCAACTCATCCAAGACGCCGACGCCTTCCGTTCCGTCATGCGCGATGCCCTCGCCACCGCCGAGCAATCCGACGGCCTCGTCACCATCGGCATCCACCCGACTTGGCCCTGTCCGTCCTATGGTTACATCGAACGCGGCGAATGCGCGGAAATTCCCGGCCTCGTGTGCGAAAATCCGCCCTTCGAGGTGAAATGTTTCCGCGAAAAACCCAATCCCGAACTTGCCGAACAATTCCTCCGCCAAGGAGGCTTCAGCTGGAATGCCGGCATGTTCGTCTGGTCGCTGCCCACCGTCATCGGACAACTCACCAAACACGCGCCGGAACTCGCCCAATTCATCGCCGAGCTCCGCAGCGCTCCCGACATCCTCGCCACCGTCGCGGAAAAATTTTCAAATCTCCCCGCCCGCTCAATCGATTACGCCCTGATGGAAAACGCCGACCGCGTCCTCAACATCGAGGCCACCTTCGATTGGGACGACGTCGGCTCATGGATCTCCGTCGCCAAGTATCTCGAATCCTATGGCGCTGGAAACCGCGCCAACGAAGAGATCACTGAAATCGATTCAAAAAACAACATCGTCTTTAACGCCCGCCCCGGCAGCCACATCGCCTTGTTAGGTGTGGATGACCTCATCATCGTCCAAACCGAGGATGCCCTACTCGTCGCCAACCGCCATCAGGCCGACGCCATCAAAAACCTCTCTCCGCTCCTGCCGCAAGAATTGCTCTGAGCGATCAGTGTCGGCCATCCTCATTTTCAGAAAAACGTCATACACTAACGACTGAATATCCAAACCCATGGAATTTCTCTGTCCCAGCTGCCCTTCAAGGCCGCGCCGGATAAGGTCAACTCGGCCTACAACATGTTGGAATACGTGGCCTCGCTGTTCTACAAACACTTACTCGTTAGTCTGCTGAACACTCTGTTCTTCGTTTGGGCGATCTCGATCCTTTACCTGAAGTTCCAGAAGCTCCGTCACCAGAAGGTCGCCCTGCAACTCGATGTGCTGCCGATGCGTCTCGGTAAGGAGATCAATATCAGCAACGTCGGCCAGTTCATCGCCCACGTTTACTCCCTACCCCACAAACTCCGAGACAGCTTGATGGTCAACCGCATCCGCAAGGCGCTTGAGCTGTTTGAGATCCGCCAATCGGCCGCCGATGTTCGGGAAATGATGTCGAGCCAGTCCGACATCGACAGCGCCCGCATCGGCGGCAGCTACTCCCTCACCCGTGCATTCCTTTGGGCGATCCCGCTGCTCGGATTCATCGGCACAGTCATCGGTCTCTCGCAGGCCATCGGCGGGATGAACTTTGCCAACGTCGAGGATGTCGGAAAGATCGTTAATTCGATCAACAATGTCACCAGTGGCCTCGGCACCGCCTTCGACGCCACCCTGCTCGGTCTGGTGCTCGCGATGATCCTCGATTTCCCGATCAATTCTCTATCCAAACAGGAAGACGACAACCTCAATGCGATCGATGCCTTCTGCAACGAGGTGCTGCTGCCTCGCCTGAACGACGGCGTCGGGGCTGGCAACGGCGATGTCGCTGCGATCGCCGAAACGGTTGTTAGGCAGCTCGCCAACGCCCATCGCGAACTGCTTACCGACCTCAATACACTTTCCTCAAGGATGGTGGATTACGCCACCAATCTGGATGAAAAAATGGCCACCTTTCAGAATACGGTGACCGAGGATTTTGTCACCAAGACCTCTGCCATGCGCGAGGAATCGGACAAGGCGGTGAAGAACTCGATGGAGCAAGTGTCGAAATACCTCAGTGGTCTGGAGTCCGGCATCAAAGGCCTCAACGAGGTCCTTGCCAACCTCGGCGGCAAGCAGATCGTCATCCAGCAGGTGAATCGCTGCTGGCCCTGGTCCTGATTCATTCCTGACCGGTGCCGATGCCGCCGCCAACAAGACCAAGGCCGCGCAAATCCAGAAACAGATCGAGGACATCATGCTTCAGATCGAAGTAATCGAAGGGCAGATGCCGCCGATTCGCAAGGAAATCGAGCAGATTAAAAATCAACTCGCCCTGCTCAAACGCAAGCCGGACAACAAGCCGCCGCCGATTGTCATCCAGCCCTCCGGCGGCGGCCAAGGAGGACAGAAAAAATTGTTTTTCGTCGAGGCCTCCAACGGCGCGATCAGCCTTCGCAAGGGCCGCTCGGAAAAGCAGAACGCCGGAGCTGCAAGCCTCATGACGGATAAGACATTCAACGATTTTCTATCCCATATCAAAAGCACCCCGAACTCCCTGCTGATCTTCCTGATTCGCCAGGACGGTAGCGCCTCCTACAATATCGCCGCCGGCTGGGCACAGAGCCACTATGGACTCAGCACCGGAAAACTTCCGATCCCCAGCAGTGGTGAAGTGGACCTGAGCCTGTTTGAAAAATCAAACCCATGAACAACCTCTAGAATGGCAAAACGCAGACATAATCATGGAGCCGAACTTCCGTTCGTGGCTTTGATGGACACGATGACGAATGTTGTCGGTGTCCTCACCGTCGTGCTCGTGATGATTGGCATCAGCATCGCCCATGCTGTGAAGAAGATTCTAACTGACTTTCCTCCCGTCACTGCAGCGCAGGTGGCCGAGTCTCAGGCCTCGATTGATAAGACTCAGGCTGAACTTGCTGCCCTTGCGAAAAAGGCGACCTTGATTCCGAATCTGCCCAGCGAGGGCGACATCAATGCCGAGCTCATCAAACACACGAAGGTCAAAGGCAAACCTGACAACTTCCTCTATGACGGTAGAAAAATTATAGCCCATTTCCAGAATTTCAACTGGGGCAACTCTCGTGGACAGAAAATCAGCATCCAGCCCGAGCCGACCAACTATTTCCTGTGGCTCGTGATTCGTCCGAATCTTGAGTCGGGTGGAACACCGCTGGATGAAATCACACAGCCCGACTCGGAGTTCATCAAATCGCTCCCCGTCATCCGGCAAAGCTTCCGGTCGATTCTGTTATACCGCGTGCACACAGACTCGTTTAAAACCTACCTTGCGGCTCGAGAACTCTCCGAAAAGGCCAACATCCCCGCCGGTTGGGATGTCAACTTTAGTCTGGATTACCGGATGCCCATCCCCGAAGTTAAGGTGCAACGTCTTAAGCAACCACTCCCAAAACCCAACACGCCCGCATCCCCACCGAGGCCCAAGCCAGGGCTTGATTGATTTTCAATCCCCGAGCTGGAGGTCATGAAAATAAGACGGAATTGTAACTATTCAGGTGCGAAATCCAGTGGCTGGCCAGCGAATGCGGATTTGATGGAGTCCATCAGGTTGAGGCCGTGCTTGCGGGTGGTGGAGAGGTAGCTGCGGATCGCGCAAAACATCCGGGCTCCGCGCTCGCTGCGG
>CAYRLT010000214.1:0-5552 GCA_964425095.1 uncultured Luteolibacter sp. | reverse complement strand
CTACGGCACTTGGGGTCAATCGATGGGACTCTACTCCGACTTCCTCGTCGGTTACGGAACCCATAATATGGATATGAGCCGCAGCTTCGGCGGTGTCCTATCCGGCTTCGATGGCGACAGCAGCAGCGATGCCTCAAGCCTTCAGGCACTCTGGACCGTGGGTTACACCATGGGCAACGCCTCGATCAAACACGGCCCATACGCCGGTCTTGAATATCAAAACGTCGATGTCGACGGCTTCAATGAAAATGGTCCACTGCCGCTTTCGGTCGATGACTACGACGTGGATTCGTTACGCGGTCTGATCGGTTATCGCGTCGATGGCAGCTACAACAAATTCCACCCATACGCCTCGGTCGCCTATGCGCACGAATTCGAGAACGACAAAGTTCAGGCCACCGCCAGCTTTGACGGAAATTCGTTTTCGGTGGAGGGCGACGAACTCGGCTCAGCAATCTTGCTGTCCGTGGGCACGGGCTACTCGTTTAGCGAAAAACTATCGATGGACATCGGTTATCGCGGCGAGTTCTCCGTCGATAACGATGGCGTCGACAGCAACGGCGGCACGATCGGTCTGAACTACTCGTTCTGATCGAACCGCGTTCCACGCATCTGTTAATTAACTTAGCCGCCGCCCCCTTCAGGGCTGCGGCTTTTTTACCAACTCGGCAAAAGCTCGCCTCGATCGGGGCCGACGTGTTGAGCGGCCACCCCCTTTTGCCGCTCGGATATTACCCCGACTTAATTTGAAGCCAAACGCCCCCCATTACCACCATCCGTATCGCCCGCCAAACACATCGCTCAGAGGCAGCAAACAAACACGCCCCTTTTTTTAGGCTTACACACTTGGTAGCGAAGGTGACGCCAAGCCGCTAGGATTTTTCGGGCGGAGCAAATATCCAGCCACCCAGCCTTCTTCGCCGTTTTCATTGCGGCACCAGTGCCAGCCGTGAATTTGGCGGATTGAGTTTAATTGATCGCCACGGCGAATAGTTAGAACGGTTGGATCAAAAAAATCTCGCGCTCGAAAACGATCGTCACCCAGCGGTTCCAAAATTTCCTCGGGCACATAGCCGTCGTTGCCGCGCCCATCGGTCGCCCAAACCCAACCGGGCCATGTCCGATCCGCCGCGCCTGCCCGGATTTCATCGCCAGGTTGAAGACGGATTGGGTCGCTGTCTTTTTCTTCGTAGTCGGAGTTTGCAATGAAGGTCGTCATGATTTCGACCCCGAAATAATACGCCACGACGGAAAACGCCATCCTCGAATGCGCCGGCTTCCGGATCAAACGTCGGGTTGCACGCGTCCCTTGGAGAAAAAGATTTCCACCCGGTTGTGGAGGTCGTCGTAAAAACGCCGCTTGATAGCCTCCAGCGCCGCACGCTTGTCACTTTCCGCGACCCCGATCGACTGTTCTTCGAACCTCATTTTCTCGGCGAAAGATTTCTCCAGCTCGATGAGTGAATCAAGAAACTCGCGGGCGGCGCGGGTGTGTTCGACCCCATCGACCAGTGCATGTTCGAGCCGCTGGTTGCGGGTGACGGCGATCAGATTACCGGCGGATAGTTGTTCCATGTAGCGGCCATGGCTGGTGCGGAAAGCGCGGTGCTCGGACTCGTAGGTGATCTCGTCGCGGTCCACCAACGTGTCGTATGGACCGGGCTTGGTGAAAAATTTCACGATCAGTGGAATGGTATCCACCAACATGAACAGCATCGTGAGAACGATATAGGTGTAAAACGCGAACTGACCGCCTACCCTGTCGAATCGGCACTCTCCGTTGCAGTAGAAACGACGACCCGGGCTGCTGTGACTGCGGAAATTGACTGATTTTTCATTAGCACTTCATCAAGCGTTCATCCGTCGGTTGCACTCTGCGCCCGATGAACACGCGCACCTTGACTTATATCGTCGGCGTCGGTGGCTTTGCGCTGACGGCGCTGGCCGCCGCGCCGGAAACCCGCCGCCCCAACGAAGTTCCACCGTCCGGCGGCACGGTGACCCTGCCGCTGGCAGATCTGCGGACCTTATGGGAAAAGTCCCAACCCGAGCAGAAGGAACCCGCTCCGCAGCCACCGCCGGTGACCGCGCTGGTGACAGAATTACTACTCGAACTCCGGTTAGATTCGACACAAACCCGGGGCACCGCCACCGCGCACGTGCGCACCTTGGTGCCAGACTGGCAGCGGGTCCCCTTGTTCGGCGGCGACGTGGGCGTGGCGGCAGTCACCGGACCGGCGGTGGTGGACATGGCGGGCGACGGTTACGGCCTGCTGCTGCATGAAACAGGTGCCACCACGGCGGAAATGACCGTGACTGCGCCCGGACTCGGCACATGGCGACCGGAAACGCCGGTGACGCTCACTCTGGCACCCGGCACCGCGCGACGCATCGTGCTCCATCAAGTGCCCAAGGACCACCACGTCAGCATTGGCAACCGCTTGGTGAGCCCGGATGCCAACGGCGATGCAACCATCATTCTGGGGGTGAGTGAAACCACCCTGAATCTGGCGCTGGTCAAAGCCTATAGCCGCCCCGAGCGGGAGGTCACGCTTGCCTTGGCTCAGGCAGTGGTGGCCTCCTTCACCTGCCACCAGCGGCTGGTGGTGGATGGCGGAGTCCTAACCGAAGTAGTGATGGTTGTGCGGCACCACTCCGATATCACGCTGGCGTTGGCACTGCCTACAGGGGCGGACTTACTGCAATGCGCCGTAGCAGGCAAGCCCGCGCAACCACGCAGCCGCGAGGGCGGCATCGATCTAACACTTAACGGCGCGAACGCGGCGGCGGATGACACCAAGCTGGAGTTGTCTTACTTCACCAAGCTGCCGCCATTGAATCCGGCCGGCGGCACAGTGCGCCTCGGGTTGCCACACACGCCGCTGTTTCACGAGCGGTTGGAGTGGACACTGGAACTGCCAGCCAGCCTGGAAACCTCCGGCCTCAACAGCAATGCCGATGCCGCCAAGCCCGTGCAGGGCGCGCACACCATCGCCTTGAAACGCGAGTTCTGGAAGGCCGACCCGGTCACCGCCGAAATCTTCTACATCCCTGCCCGCAAATAAACTTCTATTCAACGAACCAACACATAACTCCCACAATCATGAAACCGATCTACAAACTCCATCATTTCATCCTCATCGCCTTGGTGTTCGCCGGCATCAGCATCCTCTGGCTGGCGCTCGGCTCCACCGTGACCCAACGCTCCGTCATCGCTTCCGAACAACTCGCGGAGCGAGTTGAAGGCAACTGGGGACCGCCACTAACCCAAGGCCACCCGGCGGCCACAGCGCGCACGGTGGGCACCCGCGAGGTCGGCGGAGTATTGCTGCCAGAGTCCAGCAAGGTGCACGTGACCTTGGATTTCAAGCCGCAGAAAAAAGGCCTGCTCACCCACCGGACCTACTCCACCATGTTCGAAGCGGAGTATAAATGGAAGAATACCCAACCCGTCGACCAGCAGTTGGACATCTCCTTCACAATGCCGGGCCGCAGCACCCGGGTGGATCAATACGAACTCAACCTGGATGGTAAAGTCAGCGACGAAGCCCCCGCCGACGGTGTGACCAAGGCAAGCCTGCTCATTCCCGCAGGCGGCACCAAACTGATGACCGTTAAATATTCGGCGCTCGGGAAAGACGAATGGCGCTACCTGCTCGGAGAAGGTGGCAAAGCCCGTAATTTCACGCTCACCATGGACACGAACTTCGCCGATTACAACGTGCCGGCGAATGTCGAGTCGCCCACATCCCGCCACCCCGGAGACGCGGGCACAACCCACGTCTGGGCCTTTCCCAACGTGACCGGCGTGGAGGCGGTGGGACTGGCTGTGCCGGATTTCGTGGACGCGGCGAAAGTAGCGTCGCGCATGAGTTTCTTCGGCCCACTTTCGTTAGGTCTGTTCTTCCTGGTGCTGGTGATCGCCGCGCTGCGCATGCGGATCTGGCTGCACCTGATGCACTTCGTGCTGCTGGCGGCAGCCTGTTTCTCCTTCCAACTCCTGTTTGCCTACAGCGTGGATGTGATGCCAGCACTGGTGGCCTTCGGCGTGGCCGCGATGGTGTCCATGGCACTGGTGGCGGTGTATCTAAAACTCGTCGCCGGCACGGCCTTCATGCGCTTGGCAGTGGCGGCGCAGACGGCCTACATCGTGCTGTTCAACGCGACATTTTTTTTCGAAGGCTACACCGGCCTGACGCTCACCATCATGGGCATCGTGACCCTAGGCCTGATCATGACCGGCACCGCCAAGATGGATTGGAACTCAGTGCTGGGCCTAGGCCGCAACAACACCATCGAACCGGAAGCGACCGTGTGAGCCCAATAAATCATAAATCCCGAACTAACAAGACCTCTCGCACCCAAATCCAGCTGTGCTGGTGGCTAGCCCGTTGCTTTGGGTGAGCTAGCCGCCGAGGGAATCGTAGGTGATGGCGACGTCGGGGGGGGTCGCAGTAAGTGGTTGGGGTGGTTTTCAAACCCTCACTCGCAGATCCCGCATACTCCACAACTGCCCTTTCGCCCCGCTGCCGCTCCCCCGCATCGCTCGTGCACCGTCCTTGCGCTTCGGCCCGAATCGCTCCCGCGCATTCGCAAACGCCTCGTTCACAAACTCTTTGCTGCCGATCACCGCGCCGTCCGTAAAATACCGCACCCTACACCGCAGCATCCGCCCGAGTGGAACCTCCCCCATCCGCTTCTCTTCCGCTTCTATCAATCGCTGCTTCTCCACATCCAACTGCTTCTTGCTCAGCCCCTTGCGCTTGATGATCCTCTTCATTTCCCCACTCTGCTCCACCCGCTCCTCTATCCGTTCACCTGCGCCAGCCAATAAAATCCTTCGATATTCCAAAGCCACATCATCCTTCCACAACACCGCATCCGCTCCCACGCCCTTGTGCGCCCGAAGCGCCCTCACCAATCCCGCACGCGCCTTCTTTCCATCCCCCTTCGCTCCGCCGCAAATCGCTTCTCCATAACTGCTCCACCGATATTCCTCCGGATTCTCAACCATCCCGGCGCGTACTGGATTTAAATCAATATAGGCCGCCATGGTCTTTGCCGCCACACCATCCTCCACAATAACGCTTTTGAAACGATCCTCCCACAAATGACCCTTCCGCTTGTGCTTCCCATTGTGCCACTGCGTGTAGCGTTGCAAAAAGCCCTGCATGAACTCGGATAGATCATGCATCCGCCAGGCAAACCGTTCGTGGATCGCCTGCACATACGCTTCACCATTCGTCACCCGCCCCTCCGCCACCTCCTTACGCGCATCCGTCAATTCCTTGGCCACTAACGCCACCTGCACCTCCGATTGAATCCACTTCAACCGGCCCAGCAACGCCTCATCCGTCAACCCTCCCGCCAGCCTAGGAGTGATTTCAACCAAGAGATGGATGTGATTGCACATGAAGCAGTATGAAAGCACCCGATTGCCCGAAAAATTTTCATATATCCGCATGAACGTCCGCAGTTTTTCCTTCTCATCCGCCCCGAACGCAAACCGCCGATCCACCACCCGCGAAATGCAGTGATAAATCACCGGTTTT
>CAYRLT010000213.1:0-10515 GCA_964425095.1 uncultured Luteolibacter sp. | reverse complement strand
AAATACCCGCGCTGAGGTGGTCAGTAGCGGCTTCTCCCCGTGACAATTGCTTTGCGTATCTGGCCATGCGGGAAGCTTCCCTCCCTGCGGCCAACTGGTAAATCAAAAAATCTCTTAAGTGGCCAGTATTGGGCGGACCGGATGCCCAACCTCCTCCTCATCCGCCCGGACGGCACGCTCGCGTGGGCCGTCTCCGGCTTGACCTATCGGTATGCCAATAAAGCGGAAGGCCCCGATCTCCCGATGACCCTGGCGATTGGAAACAACATCCAGAAGCTCAAGAGTGATGTAGGTTTCGAGTCGCTTGAACGCGGCGATTACGAGGCCGCCATCAAACAGTTCGATGCCTTTGCTCCGAAACACGCGAAGGAAAACTGGTGGCACTCCGACCGCATCCATGGCCGGGCATTGGCGCAAATGGGCCTCAAGGACTGGGAAGTGGCGCTCGCCACCATCGACACCGCGATCTCACAACGCATGGTCCCCGGGCGCTGTAAGTGCCACGGAGCGGTGGAAATGCTGCTCACCAAGGCCATGATTCTCGATCAACTCAAACGCAGCGATGAGGCCAAGGCAACGCTAGCATTGGCTGAACAGGAAACCCAACCTCACGCAGTGAGTCCATCGGGCGCGGCGTTCAAAGTGGGCGTTCCGGTCGGCGTCTATTACGACTGGCTCAAACGCATCCGCCTGGGCATGGAGACCGCCAAACCCGAAAACAGAAATTGAACTACGGATCACGGATTGACACGGATTATGAAGAGGTTGTGGAAATGATTCCCAAACCTGTTTGGTGCATTCTTATCCGTGAAATCCGTGAAATCTGTGGTTAAAATCCAACTAATCACCCCTGCAACTTCGGAGTTCGGGCTAAATCCGGAAAGAATTGAACCACTCAAGAACGGGATAAACTAATGAAACACATGATGAAAATCACAATCCAAGGAATGACTGCCGCCTGTCTGATGTTGCTCTGTCCGTTTGCGGCGGCGCAAAAAAAGAAAACGCCAATACCACTCACGGCGCAGGGCGAAAAGCTGCAGACGAAGCATCAGTCCTTACTCTCGTCGCTCAGCAAGGATGTCGTATCCGCGTTGCCCGCCATCGATGAAAAGAAGAAGGCGGCCTTTTTAGAAGCGCGGACTGCGCTGGCCGCGCTCGCGGCCCCGGAGAAAGGTGTGACTGCCGCTGATGCCGCCAAGTTGAACGAAGCAATATCACAGGCGGAATTCAAGATGATGGACTCCGCAAGAGCGCTCCTCGCGGACCACGGCGCTTTCCTAGGCAGCGACGCGCTCGATACCAAGCTGGTCAAGAACTCCATCCTCACTCATGGCACTCCGCGCGGACTTGCCGAATTCGCCCAACAGGGCAAAGCCGAGGAGGCGCTGCTCGACAAGCTCTTCGCTGATGAGGCGCTCATGAAGCAGATCGTCGTGGCGGAGGGAGCCATGGGCGGCAACTACGGCAAGGCCATGCAGACTTACACCGCGATCCTGGAAAAGAACGAACGCGCCCGCGAGGTCGGCACCATTTTCCAACGCCTGGCACTGGGCACCAGCATCGAATTAGGCTGCAACGATCCGGTCGAACGCTACCAACACTACGAGAAAGCCTTCCTTGACGGCGAACTGGATCCCGGGTTCAAGGATATGACACCATGGCTCTGCCGTTTCATCACCAGCGGCGAGCGAGGCCTGAATGATCTTGCCTGGATGCGGAAAATGCTGCGCAACTATCGTCCAGATCACATCAGGACTTCCGATACCCATTGGCGCTATGTCCGCATCGTGAAAAGCGACATGCCCTATACCAGCATCAGCAAGGATGATGATCTTGGCACAAGATCGCAGCAGGCGCTCGCGCTCGGCGGTTCCTGCGGCCCCCGCGCATGGTTTGGACGCCTGTCCTTGCGCGCCTTCGGCATCCCGTCCCGCAAACATCCCCAGACCGCCCACGGTGCCCTGTCCCATTGGACGCCCACGGGCTGGAAGGTCAATTTAGGAGCCTGGTGGTCCAACTCACCCGGCGGGCTCGACTTCTATCTGGATTCACAAGCGCGCTTCTTTCCCGAGCCCTACATGCAGGTGCTGCGGGCGCAATGGATCGCCGATACTCTGGTCGAGGAGGACGTGGACCGCACCGCCTACGGCCAGGGCGGCGGCTTCTGGAACGCCCTGGCGTTCTACAAGAAGCGGGTGATGGTGGCGGATGCCGCGCTCGCTAAATCCGAAGAGGAGAAAAAACTCGCTGCCATGACTGGGGACGAAGCCAAGAAATTACTCGGCGAGTCCGAGGCCGGGCTCGAGGAGACCTACGATGGCGCGGCCTACGTGATCCCGGATGATCATAAGAAGATCGTCACCGCCGCCGATGGCACGATCACCCTTCCCGCCGCATCCTGTGCGAAACCGACTGCCAGTACGGGTCGGATTGTCTTCATGGCAAATTACGCGAAAACGGGAACCCAGATGAACTACGCCCGGTTGGGAAAAGAACCCGAACTCCTGACCTACTATATCGAGGCGCCGAAAGACGGCAAATACATGCTCACCCTTGACGTATGCACCATCGCCCCGTCTCAAATCGGCCTTGTGCGGCTCAACCGGAGAACACAAATCGATGTGGATCTCCCCTACACAAGCGGAATGTGGGAGCTGTCAAAGCCCGTCGAAATCGAACTCAAGGAAGGAAGAAACACCCTCATGCTCACTTGCAAAACGGGCAGGGGATTCACCATGAGGGAAATGAAACTGGAACCCGTAAAGTAGAGATTTGGCCACTTCAAGCCAATGCCGACAGGGCTTCAGCCTTCCCTCACAGGCTTCGCCCAAAATTTTAAACCGGCTTCGGATCCATTAGACGATCTCCGAAACCAGAGCCAAGCACAACGCACGGATCACCGGTCGGGTCCCGCGGCACAGGCCCGATCGTGCCACCTGCGATGAAGTTGCCCATGGAGAAGGTCTGGCGACGATCGTCCTTGCCTTGGGCTATGATCTTGGCCCAGCGCACGACACGACGGTAGAGGGGCTGGGCCTCCCAAGTGTAATGAGAGACTACCGGATTGCACCAAGCGAACGAGAGATCATGATCGAAGCAGATCAACGACACGTCGCGGGGCGCGATAATTCCGCGGCGTGCCAGGTAATCACGCACCGCGAGCATGATGTGAACTTCACTCACGAAAATCGCTGTGGGAGGATTGACCTTGAAAAGCGAATCCAGGCAACAGTGGAGTTCCTCGGGCAGGTAGCCAAACACCGGCAGGTTGTAGGGACCGGGTTCGATTCCCTGATTTCGCAGCGAGTCCAGAAAGTTCCGGATGAAAAAATACCTCTCGGGATTCGCGCCAGCGCCCGGAAAGCATCCCTTCACAAAAAATCTCGACGACCTGATGGGTCACACTGGATAAAGAGGAAATGCGGAGCACGTCAAAAGCCCGCCACCAAAAAGTGACGGCGTGTCAATCAATGTTATTCCTTACTTGGAGAAAATCGGCATCGCCGGTCTAATTCGGCACCGGCCCGATGGTGCCGCCCTCGACAAACTTCGCCGTCGTGAAGACTTGGCGTCGGTTCTCTTTGCCAAGGGCCACATGCTTGGCCCAGCGCACGACCCGGCTGTTGAGAGACTTGGCGTCCCATACAAAATGGGCAACCTGCGGGTCGCACCAAGCAAAGAACGGACTCTGATCGAGGCTGATCAAGGAAACGTCACGGGGAGCGATGATCCCGCGGCGCGCCTGAAAGTCCCGTACCGCGAGCAAGATGGACGTTTCGGTGGTGATCAGAACCGTGGGGGGAGTGACCTTGTAAAGAGAATCCAGGCAGTGGCGCAACCCTTCGGGCTGATAGCCCCATACAGGCAGGTTGTAGGAATTCGGCGTGAGCCCCACCTCTTTAAGCGCTTCCATGAAGAGAGTCGCAAAAAAGGAGAGCTTTGGTTTCAAGTGCTCTTCCCTGATCAACAACACGATGCGACGGTGACCCAGTTCATACAGGCGCCGGATCAGCAAGAGCATGTTTCTTCGGACACTGCATCCGGCGATGGAAATATCCGCCTTGTTACCGAAATAGGCATACGAAGGTGTGGACTGTCGGCTAAACCATTCAAGCACCTCACGGGAGCCGGAAGCAATGATCCATGCATCAGCCGGGTTTTGCTGAACAAGCCGGGCGACCCGCTTCACGTCCATGTCCAGGTCCAGCAAGGATTTCGGCGCGGCCTCGACGGCAAAGCCGGTCTTCCGGAGTTGATCCAGCAGATCCAGGACTTGCGGCAAGCCCGGACTCAGGGATTCGTAGGAAAGGAAGAGGACTCGGAAGTCCCGCGGCACCACAGTGCACTCGGACAAGACGATCAGACGCCGCTTGCCCGTCCCTTGCGAAACCAGCAGACCCTCCTTCGTCAGTCGCCTCATGGCCGCCTCCATCGTCGTATGGCTGACGCCCAATTCCCCGGCCAACTGATCCCTCCCGGGAAGGCTGCCTTGCCAGCGCCCGGAATGCATTCCTTCACGGAGTCGCTCGACGACCTGATCGGTCACATTGGAAAATGACTTACCATGCATATTAGATAAGCTGTCATTTAAAGAGACGGCATGTCAAGCAAGGTTTTCACCACATGAATGCATAGCATTCTTTATCATTGCCACCTGAAACACGTCCGGCGTGAACAACGCAAACCCCTCCAAAGCCGGAGGGAGACGATAAAGCCAAGACTGAGGAATGGCTGGGCCAGTCCGAATATGCGATGAAGCTGCTGCAGAAGGCGTCTGCACTTCACTCCTGCGACTGGCAGCTGGATTATGATCAAGGATTCGATACGCAGGCGCCTCACGTGAGCAAGATGCGCAATTTGAGCAAGGCGGCGATTGCCCATGCCAAGCATATTGCTCGGTCGGATAACAAACGTGCGCATGCAGAGTTACAGGCCGTGATTCGTTCGGCTCGCCATCTGGGGACGGATCATTATCTGATCGTGCAGATGACCAGGGCAACCGTTGAAATGGAGGTGCTCGGAGTCTTGGAATCGGAGTTGCCCAACACCACGGAAGAAATCCGCAAATCCTGGATCACCGTGCTGGATTCCCTGCCGAAACCGCCAATGCTGGCTCAGCTCATTGAAACCGAGCGCCAAGGCGCGCTGGTCACGTTCAAGAAACCGATGACGGAGGAGAGCAAAAAAATACTGGGTAAGGAGATCCAGCAAATAATGGGTGCAACGAATTCGAAACCCGGCGAAGCATCCGATGTCGGGACTGAACCTCTTTCGAGCGCGCAACTTCAGGTGCTGATCCATCAGATGGACGTGGATTATCAGGAATTGAAGGGCATCGATGAAGGACCGGTTGCAAAGATTGCCGAGTCAGAAGATGCGTTCAGCAAGAAAATGGAAAAGGACAAGGCACGCCATGCGCTCTACTGGATGATGGTGCCCTCAGTTACCAACATCGCTGAGAAGTTGCAGCGGGCCGAAGACAAGCTCGCGCAAATCAGGAAGCAGTTGGAGGCCAAGTAAAGCGGTGCTGGTTCTGAGGCTTGGAATTTTGCAGTTCGCCCGCCTGTGAAGTATGAGCCCAGCAGGCCTGAATCTCGCGGCTTTCCCGCTTGCCCGCGGCTGGCGGACGGGCACAATCGCGCCAGTGAAATCAGCGCCTCTTGGATTTTTCGACTCTGGTGTCGGCGGCTTGACCGTTGTGCGGGCGGTGCAGGAGCTTCTGCCGCACGAGGACATTCTTTACCTCGGGGATACGGCCCGTTTGCCCTATGGATCGAAGAGCCCGGAGACGATCCGGCAGTTTGCGGACGAGGATACCCAGTTTCTGGTCGGTCGTGGTGTGAAGGCGATCGTGGTGGCTTGTAATACGGCGACTGCCCATGCTCTGCCGAGTTTGCGTGAAAAATACCGCCTGCCGATCATCGGGGTCATCGAACCCGGCGTGGATGCGGCCTTGGAAAACCCCCAGGTTGAGAGAATCGGGATCATCGCCACGCGTGGCACGATCCGCTCCCACGCATATCAGCACGCGCTCGCCTTGCGGCGGACCGGCCTGATCATCCATGGCCAGGCGACCCCCTTGCTGGTGCCCTTGATTGAGGAGAACTGGATGGATCACCCCGCCACGAGCGTTGTTCTGAAAGAGTATTTGGATCCATTGGTCGAGAAGGGGATTGATACGTTGATGCTCGCCTGCACGCATTACCCGTTGTTGATTCCGGTCTTGCGCGATTTGTTGCCACCGGAGGTGCGACTGGTGGACTCCGCCACGACTTGTGCGGAGCATTTGCGGCGGGAGTTGGTCAGGCTCGATTTGTTGGCAGCGGGGGATCACGATGGCACTTTAGAAGTCCATTTGACCGATCTTTCGGACGAGTTTGAAACTTTAGCGCGGCGTTTCTTGAAACGGGCACCCGGGCGGATTCACCGGGCGGTGCTCGGTGGGCAGAATATGGTTATAGCTTGATTTGTTCATATTTTTTTGAACATGATTCCGCCTGCAAATCTTCCTATCATGAAACTATTTGGAACCGACGGTATCCGTGGCCGCGTGAATGAATTTCCGATCACTGCGGAGGTCGCCCTTCGCACGGGCAAAGCGGTGGCAAGCGTGTTGCGTTCTTCCGGCCCGAGGCGGAACCGGGTGTTGATCGGAAAGGATACCCGGATTTCCGGCTACATGCTGGAAACCGCACTCACCAGCGGATTGGTTTCGATGGGGATGGATGTCTATCTGGTCGGTCCGATGCCGACTCCGGCGGTGGCCCACCTGACAAAGTCGATGGGTGCTGCGGCGGGAATTATGATCACCGCGTCCCACAATCCCTACGAAGATAACGGGATGAAAATTTTCGGGCCGGATGGTTACAAGTTGTCGGACGAGCTGGAGGCATTGATCGAGCGCTACATTCTGGGTGATGAGCCGGAGGCTCCGCCCTTGCCGCCGGAGCGGATTGGCAAAGCTCACCGGATCGATGATGCCCGTGGTCGCTACATCGAGTTTGCCAAGCACACGGCGGATAACATTTCGCTGCATGGATTTAAAGTGGTGGTCGATTGCGGGCACGGTGCTGCCTATTTCATCGCGCCATTGATCTTCAAGGAATTGGGCGCGGAAGTTATCACCACGTGCAACCAGCCGGATGGGCTTAATATCAACCGCGATTGCGGTGCGCTCCATCCCGAGGCGGCGGGCGAATTGGTCCGGCAGCACAAGGCCGATCTCGGAATCTCATTTGACGGAGACGCGGATCGGGTGATCTTTACTGACGCCAATGGCCAAGTGGTCAGCGGCGATCGAATTCTGGCTCTGTGCGCAATCGGCATGAAGGAACAGGGCAAACTCAAACACGATACGCTCGTCGCCACCATCATGAGTAATCTCGGACTGATCGAGGCGATGAATCAACATGGCATCCAAGTCGTGACCACGGCCGTGGGCGACCGCAATGTCATCGAGTGTATCCGAAAAAACGGTTACTCCTTCGGTGGTGAAAATTCCGGCCACTTGATATTCGCGGATCACTCGACCACGGGCGACGGCATCCTCAGCGCGCTTCAGGTGCTCCGCATGATGCGGGAAAAAAATGCCAGCCTGGCTGAGTTGGCGGGCATCATGAATGAATACCCGAGTGAGCTCTCCAACATGCCGGTGGCAGCCAAACCACCGCTCGAATCACTGCCGAAACTGAAAGGTCTGATGCGTGATGCCACCGCCGAGTTCGGCACGAATGGCCGACATTTGATCCGCTACTCCGGCACGGAAAATAAAATCCGGGTGCTCGTTGAACACCGCGAAGCGGAGGAATGTCGTGCTTGGGTGAGTAAATTCACCGCCGTGATCCGCGAGGAAATCGGCTGAACCATCATCATGTCCGCCGCCTGTCATCCACTTTCCCTGACCCGGTCCATCGAGGAGTTTCCGATCGGAAATGTGCCGTTGGCAAGGCATCATCAGATATTGTGCCGAGCATCCATGGATATTTTATCGATCCATCGACATGCATGGCTTGATCCGAGAGATGCCTCGTTGCTTTTGATCGGCTCCGAGATCCGCACGTTGGTCGATAGTGAGGGATTGGTCCTGGCTTGGTTGGGAGAATCTCCCGATTTGTCCAGCGCGGCAGTCGCGACAATCTCATTTGAAATCCGCTATCCATGGGATCTTCTCCGTGCCAACGAGCAATACGTTTCCTTGCTAACGGAAAACATCATGGAAGGTGAGATCCACCCCTTAGCTGTCATTGAGGGGACGATCCAGATCGGCGCTGGCACCCGCATTCTGCCAGGCGTGTTCATTGAGGGAAACGTCATCATCGGCGAGAACTGCAAGATCGGCCCGAATTGTTATATCCGAGGAAATACCAGCATCGGCGATGGCTGCCATGTCGGCCAATCCGTCGAGATCAAGAATTGCCTCATCCTTTCAAAAACCAACGTCGGCCACCTTTCATACATCGGCGATTCGGTTCTCGGTGAAAAAGTGAACCTCGGAGCAGGGACCACCACCTCCAATCTCCGCCATGACGGCGGAAACCACCGCTCGGCGGTGAATGGGACTTTAGTCGACACCGGTCGCCGCAAGTTTGGGGCCATCTTTGGCGATCACGTCCACACGGGCATCAACACCTCGATCTATCCAGGCCGAAAACTTTGGCCCGAAACCACCACTCGCCCCGGCGAAGTCGTTCAACACGACGTGGAATCCTAACTCTTAATTTTCAACTCTCTACTATCATCATGTGCGGAATCGTCGGATACATTGGAAAAGCGGACGCGCCCAGCGTCCTGATCAACGGCCTGCGCCGACTCGAATACCGGGGGTATGATTCCGCTGGTGTCGCCGTATTGGATGAGGGTCGCTTGGTGATTGCGAAAGCTCCCGGAAAGGTCGCAGCGCTCAACGAGCGTGCACGCGCCGATTGGCCGGCCGAGCGGTTTTCCAACAGCACGATGGGCATCGCCCACACCCGATGGGCCACTCACGGGCCGCCCACCGAAGTCAACGCTCACCCGCATCTCGACCAATCCGGAGATGTCGCTCTCGTCCACAACGGCATCATCGAAAACTATCGCTCACTCCGCGCGCGGATGGAGAGCAAGGGGCATCATTTTTATTCGGAAACGGACACTGAAGTGCTCGCCCATCTCATCGGCGATTGCGACAAAGGTGATCTTTTTCAAGCCGTTTGTGACGCGCTTCACCAAGTGGAGGGCACCTTCGGGATCGCCGTGCTCTCGGCACGCGAGCCGGAGAAAATCATCACCGCCCGTCGCGGCAGTCCGATCGTCATCGGCGTGGGGGATGGTGAAACGATCATCGCCTCGGACGCGGCAGCCATTCTTGCCCACACCCAGCGCGTGATCTATCTCGACGATAACGACATCGCGATTGTCACTGCGGATTCCATCGATATCCGCGATCTCAACAACATCCCCGTCACCCGCGAGATTGCCGAACTGGGTTATGATTCTGCGGCTGCGGAAAAAGGTGGTTTCGAGCACTTCATGCTCAAGGAAATACACGAGCAACCGGATGCTCTCTCCAATGCGATCCGCGGTCGCCTCGATTTCAATCTTGGCTCATCCGTGCTTGCCGGCATGGGCACATCGCCGCGCGAACTGGCCGAGCTTGGCCGTGTGGTGTTAGTGGGTTGCGGCACCTCGCTGCACGCCGGTCTCGTTGGTGAATATGCCTTCGAAGACCTCGCGGACATCGAAGCGGAAGTCCAGCAAGCGGCGGAGTTTCGCTATCGGAATCCCATCATTGGCAGCCGCGATTTGGTGGTTGCCATCACTCAGTCCGGTGAAACGGCCGACACCTTGGCTGCCGTGCGCGAGGCTAACCAAAAGGGCGCTTTCGTGATGAGTCTTTGCAATGTCGTCGGCTCCACCATTGCCCGCGAAACCGGGCGCGGCGTTTATCTCCACGCCGGGCCGGAGATTTCCGTGGCCTCCACCAAGGCATTCACCTGCCAAGTGGCCGTCCTGCTGATGATGGCGCTCAAGCTTGGTCGGGGTCGGCGGTTCTCGCGCGAGGACGGACGAAATTTTGCTCGCGAAATTGAAAGCATCCCGGCGCTCGTCGCCAAGGTGCTGTTGCAAAACGAGCGGATTTCAGAAATTGCCGCATCCTACGCGCACAACGAACACGCGTTTTTCATCGGTCGCGGCCCGATGTATCCGGTCGCTTTGGAGGGCGCGCTCAAGCTCAAGGAAATTTCCTACATTCACGCCGAGGGTTATCACGCCGCAGAGTTGAAGCATGGTCCGATTGCTCTGTTAGTGAAAGGTACGCCGATCATCGCCTTGGCCTGTGATATTCCCGGCAAGGACAAGACGCTCGGGAACATCGAGGAATGCCGCGCTCGCGGTGCGCGTATTCTAGGTATCGTGACGGAAGGGGATGATGAAGCCGCCGAGTGCATGGACGATTACATCACCATCCCTCGTTGCCATCCGCTGGTGGCCACTGTGCCAGCGGTCGTCGCGCTGCAGCTATTTTCCTATCAC
>CAYRLT010000212.1:0-1930 GCA_964425095.1 uncultured Luteolibacter sp. | reverse complement strand
GCGGAGTTTGTTGTTTTCGATCGTTTGACCCACATCGGAGAGTTCGCGGCTTGCCGTGGCCAATCTGGCGTCGCGTTCGATTTTTTGGTTTTCCTTGGCAACATCGGTGTCCTTGGAACTGGTAGTGATTCCGAGTGTTGAATTTTTCGCCGCCATTTCCTTGTTCCACTCGGCGGAGGAGCGCTGTTTCTCGAGAGCTGCGTTCTCGCGCTTGAGCTTTTCAATTGTGCTGAGGCTGGTTTGCGCGGCATAGATCGCGTCGGACATCGTGCGGCAGAGATTGGCGTCGTCCTTGTATTCCGACGCCTTCTTCAGAAGCAAAAATGCCGCATTGATATTCTGTTTTGTGGCATGGCCCGGTGCGAGTAGGTCCAGGATGCGGTCAATTGTTTCCCTGTAGGCGACATCGGCTTTGTCAGTTGCCGCTGGGGCGTTCAGGTATTTTTCAAATCGCGCACGGAAGAGGCGGTTGTTGTTAATATTCCAAAGCTTCCCGTCATAGCTCATGACCTCGCTGCCGGGATCGAATGCCGGGATATCCCTTCCAATAAATCCCTCGTTTACTTGGGGCGGGCGTGCTCCACCCGTCGCGGCTTTTGAGTCGCCAGGACCCCTGTCTTGTGCGGAGGCCGTGGATGCGATTGCCAGACCGGTGAGGCAGAATGCGAACAGCGTTCTCATGATTTGGTGACCTTTCTTGTGCGAAGAATGCCCTTTTCATCCACCTCTAGAATAAACTCCAAACGCTGTTCCTTTTGGATGTTCATGGAATTGAAATCGGGCGTCACCAGGATGGGAATGATGTCCTCCTCCGTTTGAACGGCGATCAGGCGACCGGAGTCAGGCGACCACGCGAGAGACTCGGCGACCGTGCCTTCCAGTTTGTAGATGTTCCCTCGCAGGCTGTTTGCATTTGCAAGGTAGGAAGCGACATCGAGTGGGGGTGTTGTCCGTGCGGGGTTGCTGTCTTTGGAGCCGAGGAGATAGATTGCGGCAAATAAAAGAATGCCAACTGTGACCAGACCAAGGATCCAACCCGCTCGCGGATGGGATTTGCGTTTGCGTGCCATGAGCTCTTGTAGTCCCGACCGGGGATTGCTTCAAGACGCTCTTTTGACACACCGCGCCGTGCCGTCGTAGTCTTGGGAATCCGACGCCATGTTGAATTTTCTTATCCGCCGTTCGCTCGTCAGTGTCTTCCTCCTTTTTTGCATCAGCATCGTTTCGTTTTTCATGGTGACTCTGGCACCTGGCAGCCCCTATCCGTGGGGCGAGTTGAATCCCAAGATCACGCCGCAGGTGAAGGAAATGTTCCGCAAGAAATTCCATCTCGATCGGCCCTTGCATGAACAATACTGGCTGAACATGCGCGACCTCTTCACTGGGGAGTTGCGGAGCATCAAGGACGACCGGCCAGTGCTGGGGCGGATTGCCGAGCGACTTCCCGCGACGGTCCTCTTGAATGTCGCCGCCATCACTCTGTCGCTCACATTCGGACTCCTCATCGGCGTGTTCTGCGCCCGCCACGCCGGGGGGGCTGCCGATACCCTGACCTCACTCGGCGTCTTTATTTTTATCGCCGTGCCGACCTTCTGGATCGCAAATCTCGCCATTATAGGCTTGGTGAAATATGCCGCCATTCCTGTTCTTGGAACCCAATCTTACGGCATTGCGTTTCCCAATACCGCTTCACTTTGGCTGGATAGCGTGTGGCACATTGCCCTGCCTGCCACGATTCTCTCGCTTGGCGGCATTGCCGTTCAGTCCCGCTACATCAGGGCCAGCATGCTTGAAACCTTGCGCGAAGGATATGTGCGCACCGCCCGAGCGAAGGGACTCGATGAGGATACGATTTTCTACAAACACGCACTCAGAAACTCCATTCGACCACTCATCACCGGCATCGGGGGCCTTCTCCCCGCGCTTATCG
>CAYRLT010000211.1:0-6663 GCA_964425095.1 uncultured Luteolibacter sp. | reverse complement strand
CCAAAAAGTTCCACGCCGAGTGGTTCTGGGAAAGCGGCTTCGACACACACCCGATCAGCGATTTAGAAACCACCCGCGATTGGAACCTGGTCGCCGCGTTCAGCGCGTGGAGCGCGATGAAAAACCGCAAAGCCCACGCCGCACGCGACCCTGATGGACACGCCAAAGCGCAATTGTCATGGCTGGCCTACGTTGGTGGCACCCGCGAAACCCAGCAGTTGTTAGGCGACGTGGTCCTCACCGGTGACGAGATCGTCGCGAAAAAAGAATTTTCCGACGGACTGGTTCGCACGACATGGAGCATCGACCTCCACTATCCGCAGAAAGAATACATCGCCGCGTTGCCCGAGCACCCGTTCATCTCTATTGCGGAGCACGGCAAGGGAGTGGACAAGGCGGTTGGCTACCCGATTCCTTACCGTTGTTTCTATTCGCGCAACGTTCCAAACTTGTTCATGGCTGGACGCAATATCAGTGTCGAACGCCGGGCGCTCGGCACGATCCGGGTGATGAACACCATCGCCATGATGGGCGTCACCGTCGGTCGGGCCGCCGCCCTTGCCACAGCCCGCGATTGCTCACCACGCGAAATTTTCTCCAAGCATCTCGATGAGGCGAAATCCCTCTGGCGCATGCCCGGCGATCAACGTTACGCGGACCTCAATGAGTTGCGTAAAGCCCTCGGGTCGAACCCCCGTTGAACCATGATCATGCGGCCATTGAGCGCCCAAGCAAATGTGGCGCGGGCATTTTGCCCGCCGCCACATTCTAACTGGCTCGTTGCACGGCGGCGGGCAGGATGCCCGCGCCACCATCCTTCCCCACATTCGCATGGTCCCTGCTAAACGCATCTGGCGGCGTGCGGCTGTCGGCGGCTTCCGTCTTGCGCTGCTTGCGGCGGCCTTTCTCGCGCTCGCGCCGCACGGGGCTGATGTTCCCGGGGGCGATCGTGCCACCTTGCTCGAGTGCGCACGCAAGGAAATGCCGGAGGTGGTGAAACTCGGCGACGAACGCGATGGCTTTCATGAGTTGTTGGATGCTGGCGGCAACCCGCGTGGCTGGGTAACCGGCACCTTTCCCCAAGCATCTAACATCCGTGGCTACAATGGGCCGTCGGAGCTTTTGGTCGTGCTTGATACGGCAGGAAAAGTCCGCGCCGTGCGGTTGATCGAAAGCGCCGACACCTCCGGCCACGTGGATAAAATCCTCGCGGACGGCGAATTCTGGGCGCAGTGGACCGGTCGCGAGGAGGCGGAACTCGGCGACCTTGGCACGCCGCATGTCGTCAGCGGGGCCACACTCACCAGCGAGGCGATGGCCCGCGGGGTCGCGGCGCGCTTCGGTGCCACCGGCATGGACGAGTGGTTTAATCAGAATATCGAACCCGCGACGGTCGCGCGTTGGTTTCCGAAAGCGGACCGGATCGAGCCGGGCGGCAGGGCGGGGGATAGCCGGGTTTTCGCGGGTGGAAATGAAGTGGGTCTCGTTTTGCGCAGCAGCCGAATGGGGGTCGGCGCGCGCGGATTCAATGGTGTATCGGATGTGATTGTCGCGCTTGACGGGGATACGGTGCTCGGCGTCGGGATATTAGGTAGTCGCGACAACGAACCTTACGTGGGCGATGTGGTGGAGGAACTGAAATTCGCTGATGGTTTCGCAGGTCGTCAGGTCGGAGATATTTTAGCAGCACCAAGCGAAGACGGTCTAGTCGTCAGCGGTGCGAGCGTCACCGCGGGAGCGGTCACGGGCACGGTGCGTGAAATGCTACGCCGCCACCTGGCCGAGGAACCACGACGCGCCATGCCGTGGGCGACCCTCGCCGCAGCGGTGTGGATCGCGGTGGGTTTGGTGGTTGGGCTTGGGCGGCGTTGGTCGGGCAAGCGGCTGCGCCTCGGATTTGCGGTGGTTTCGGTGGTGGCCGGGTTGACGCTCGGGTGGATGGTCGGGCAGGACCAGTTGATTGGTTGGGCGCGCAACGGCGTTTCCTTTTCCAATGCTATTCCGCTTGTTCTTCTAACTGCAGTGGCCTTGCTGGTGCCGGCGCTCACGGGGAAAAACGTTTATTGCAGTCGGATTTGCCCGCACGGCGCGGCGCAAACGCTGGCTGGCATGGCCGTCAAACGCCGCTTTGGATTGCCGGCGCGTTGGCACCGCCTCCTCCAGCGCGTGCCATGGCTCACGTTGATTGCGATCTGGACATTGGCATTGTTAGGTAGTGGCCTGCCCTTCGCCATGATCGAGCCCTTCGAAGTCTGGAGTGCTGGATTCTACGCCATCCTGCCCGCCGCTATCCTCAGTGGCGGCCTGCTCGCTGCGGTTTTTCTGCCGCAAGCTTATTGCCACTACGGCTGCCCGACCGGAGCGCTATTGAAATTCCTCACCCACTCACCCGGTGATTTCACGCGCCGTGACGCCATCGCCGCTGTGCTTGTGGCTGCGGCTTGGATCTATCGCTTGGTCCTATGAAGCGCGCTCTGATCATCGGTATGGCGGCGGTGGTTTTCATCGGTGTGTTGATTTTCAAGAGCCGCAAGCTTCAGCCGCATTCGCCGCTGGCGGGGCGCGCGATGGGGACGGGATGGACGCTGGTTTGGCGCGGCGACGCTCCGCCGCAGTTGCGCCACGAAGTCGCCGATGTGCTCGAACATTGGGAGCAAGTCATGAGTCAATGGCGCGGCGATTCCGACCTCAGTCGATTCAACTGTGGCGAGCCAGCAAGTCCCGATCTGGCAAAGCTGATCCGGCTTTCCGAAGCGGCACGTGAAGCGAGTGGCGGAGCATTCGACCACCTGATTTTGGCAAACGTGCATGCTGCCGGATTCGGTCCGCCCGGGACGGGTATCGATCTATCAGGAATCGGCAAGGGCTTCGCCGTCGATCGGGTGGGGGAGCGGCTTCGGCAACTCGGCGTGCGCGATTTTGTCTTTGAGCTCGGCGGCGAGGTGATCGCGGGAGATGGCGACTGGCCTGTAGAAATCGAACGTCCGAATTCCTGCACCCGCGAAATTTCCCGCACTTTAACGCTGCGCAACCGGGCTCTTGCCACCAGCGGCAACTACCACCAACCGGGTCACATCATCGATCCGCATACCGGCAAGCCGGTGAAGCGGCCGGCCTCGTCCGTCTCCGTCATCGCCGACGACTGCGCGACGGCCGACGCCTGGGCCACGGCGCTCTTTGTCCTAGGCCCCGAGTTCCGCGATATTCCCGCAGGCATTGAGGTCACGTGGCAGTCCAAGTGATTCGCTCATGGTTGTGGACGGAGAGCTTTCTTAAAACATCTGGATTATTGTTTCGTGGGGATCGAATCGTAGATTTGTTCGAGGGAGAGGATGGTGAAGGCGGTGACGAGTATTGGGTTGGATTCCATCCAGCGGCCGTTGTCATTGATCCATGAGCCGTTCTCGCGTTGTTTTGAGAGGAGTTTGGTGGCGAGTTCACTGCGCCAGTCGGCCTCTTTGCCATTTTCGAGTTTGAGCAGGTTGACATTAGCGGCGGAGAGCGCCTTGGCCATGGCTTGATAGTAATAATACATGCCTTCATCACCTAGGCCGGGGTTTTCGTCGAGGGTGTAATTTTTGGTGAGCCATCCCTTGACGGCGATGACGCGTGGGTCATCGGCGCTGACCTTGGCGTAGATCAGTGAGAGTAGACCGGCGTAGGACATGGAGCCATAAGAGCGCAGGGCGGTGCGGCCTTCCGGAGTTTTTTCTTCTCCGGCCTTGGATTGGCCCGGGGTGTAAATGAAGCCGCCTTTGTTTTTAGCATCGTTAGAAGCCCATGTTTGGTCGTTGGTTTCCTCAAGATTCTGGCAACGGGAGAGGAAGGTGACGGCGGCGTCCCAATCGAGGTCGGGTTGCTCGCCGTGGTTGCCGTCTTCGATGACTTTTTTGGAAAGCGCGAGGGCTTCGATGGCGAGATAAGTGTTAGATAGATCGGTGTGGTCGTCTTTGGAGCCGTAGCCGATGCCACCATCGTTGGTGTTATCGGTTTCCTTTTTTTGGCCGATATCCCATTGGCGGCTGATGAGGTGCTTGCGGGCTTTGACGACGGCGGGTTCGAAGTCCTTGCGGTTGGCGGCCATGAGGGCGGTGACCGAGGTGGCGGTGTTGTAGACCGACAAACCGCGGTTGTAGATGCCGCCATCTTCTTTTTGCTGGGCGAGGAGCCAAGCGTAGCCCTTTTCGATCGAATCGGGGAATTTAGCGGAGCGGTCGAGATTGGGGTCGCGGGCAGCGGCGTTGAGGGCGAGCGCGGTGAAGGCGGGCAATTCGGGGTCATCCCAATTGCCTTCGGGTTTTTGTTGGGTTTTGAGCCAGTTGTTGCCGCGAGCGATCGATTGGCGGATTTCCTGGCGGATGGACTCGTAGCGCAGGTTGGGATCCGCAGTGGCGGTGGCGACGCTGGCACTGAGGAGAAGGATGAGGGCTTGTTGCGGTTTCATGATTTTTGGGAGCTGCGGAGAGTTTGAATAACAGAAGAAGTTAGGAGAAGCGTGGGAACGATAGGTGGCATTTGGTCCGGCGGCTAGTCGGGAAAATGAGCAATGTTTGATCAGCTAGTCATGAATATGGGCAAAGTGTGATCGGTTGCGTTAGTTTACGGGGCTTGGGGAGTTGAGCTTGCGGCCAAGTTGCTGCCAGGACCGGCGGGTGAGATGGGAATTTAGAGCGGTTAAGGGAGAGGTGCTACCAGCGATGGCGCGGGGAGGGGGGAGCGTGGTTTCCTTTGTGATGTATCCGCTGAGGATTTGAAACACGGTTTTCCGGGTGTCATCGAGCAGGGTTTTCGAGGAATTGTATTTGAACGAGAGGACTAGGGTGGAGCTTGGTTTTTTGGCGGTGCCAGTGAGCCAGAGGGCGACCGGGGGATGGGTGGCGGATGTGGACTTACTGCTTTTTGTGGTGATGGAAGTGGTGACCTTGAGGATTCCTGCGGAAGCACGTTCGAGATCGCGGGCAGTTTCTTCGAGGATAGGCGTGAGGGTCTTGGCGGTTTTTGAGGTGGTGCTGGCGTGCAGAGTGACAGGGATCGATTGGGTGGGATCGGTGTTCCAATTCGGAAGGGTGGCTCGTAGGCGATGGATTGCGGCGATGGCAGCTTTTGACTGGGAGTCGTCCGGTTTGGTGCTGTCGATGACTCGCTCCCATGCGATCAGGGCGCGTTGGGATTGCTGTTTGGATTCGAGCAGGACGGCAAGATCGATCAAGAATGCGGAGCCTTCGGAGGCGAGACTGAGGTATTCGTCGAGAGTCGGTGGACGGGTGAGATCACCGTGAACCTTGATGGGTTTCGGGATTTCCGGTTGGGGCGGAGTGACTTCCTCGGGCAAGCGGGTGGCGGAGACGGCATCGGCGGGATGATCCGGTTGCGGCATGGATAATTGCACTTGGCTTCGGATTTTGACCAATTCGGACTCGGTGGGGGGCGTGAGGAAATCGGCATTGCGTGTGCCAAACCACCAGAGGCCGCTGGCCCAGGAGAGGCACAGCAAGATGACGAGAGGAAGAGGGATGTGCACGCAGTGAAAATGGAGTGGTGTGCGATTTTCGCAAAGAGGAAATCACTTTTTGCTACAAACAAAAAACACCCCGTCCGGATACCGGACGGGGTGTTTTGAAATCAGGATGGGCGTGGATTACTTGGCGCTCTTGACGAGCAACGCGCGCTTACCAACGCGGCCGCGGAGGTAATGAAGTTTGGCACGACGGACTTTGCCGCGGTTGACGACTTCGATTTTGGCGATGCGCGGGGTGTGGACTGGGAAAACGCGCTCGACACCCTCGCCGTAGGAGATTTTCCGGACGGTGAGTGAAGCGTTCACGCTGGAGCCGCTGCGGGCGATCACCAAGCCTTCAAAAATCTGGATACGCTCTTTGCCGCCTTCTACCACGCGGCAATGGACTTTCACGGTATCACCGACATTGAAAGGGGTGACGTCTTGTTTCAACTGCTCTTGCTCGATCTTATCAATGATGTTCATGGGATTCTCCAGGGAAAGGGGATACGCGTGGACCTGCGCAGGACGGTGTGTTCCGCGCGGGGCGGGATAGCTAGCGGATCGATTTCGCAATTGCAACCGCGAAATCGCTCAAATTTCACGGTTTTCCGTAAACCTCCGACGGGTCGAACGATTTTCCCGGTCCGATCCATTCGAGTTTCGCTGTGGCATCATGGCTGGAGGCCACGACTTTGCGGTAAAAACACGAGTTGCGGCCGGTGTGACAGGCGCCGGCACCGACTTGTTCGACCATGAGAATGAGTGCGTCTTGATCGCAGTCGGTCCGGATTTCCACAATTCGCTGGGTGTGACCTGAGGTGGCGCCTTTGTGCCAGAATTCTTGGCGTGAGCGGGACCAGTAAACCGCTTCGCCGATGGCGACCGTCCGGCGAAGAGACTCGGCGTTCATGTAGGCGAGCATCAGAGGCTCGCGAGTGACGGCGTCCATTGCCAGCGCCGGAATCAATCCGTCGGCATCGAATTTCGGGGCGAATGCGAGGCCTTCCTCGACCTCCGCCTTAGCGCCCCGTGGGGCAAATACGTTGTTGCAATCCATGGGTGGACGGTGGAATCCAGACCGGCATCTGTCCAGTGCGCAGTCCTCCCATCCTCTCTCAAAATCCGGGCAAATCCTGTGGTAGCCTGCACTGGGGAATTCCGCT
>CAYRLT010000210.1:0-7394 GCA_964425095.1 uncultured Luteolibacter sp. | reverse complement strand
GAGGTTGATCTTCGCGATGAAGACATCCAGCGGGCCGGGTCAAGGAAACGAAGATCCAAAGATCGTCAATCCGAAGTGGCGAGTGAACTATCGAGCGATTTCATGGTCAAGGTTCAGGCTAAAGGAGAAAGTTGTTGGCGTAGCCTCATCAACGGCCGACGACATAGGGATCCTCGCCGAGGGAGGCGGGGACCGGCGCGGTCTCCTGACCGAGGGCTTCACGTGCGGCGACCCACAGTTTGGTGCGGCGGTGGCGACAGTGGTGGCGCGTCCATTCGCGATTTTCCAACAGGTCGAGGCAGGCTTGCGGCTTGCCGGTATCGAGCAGGATATCCGCTTCGGTCTCGCCGTGGCGGTAGTCGGCCCGGTCGGTCCAGCGTGCGAGCAACTGTTGGCGGGCTGCGTGATCACCTTGTTCCTTGAGCAGGGCATCGAGATGGCAGGCGGTGCTGTTTTCGAAACGGGCCACGAGTGCGGCCTCGAGCGAGGCACGGCCGGCGCTGGCATCCGTGCGGATTTTCCATTGGATCAAGCCTTGCAGGGCCAGTGCCACGAAGGAACCGGGATGGGTGGCAAGAGAGGCTTCGAGCGACGTAAGCGCCTCGTCCCACTTGTCTGCGGCGGTAAACCAGACCGCGCGCGCATTCATCCATGATTCCAGACCAGAAGCTGCGGCCCAGTCGAGGGCATCTTTGAGCGGTAGGCTGGTCGGCGGCCAGCTGGTGGCGGCGTGATCGGCGTGGGTCGTGAGGAAACTTTTGTCTCCTGCTGCGTGCGCCGCGAGCAGTTCTTCCCAGAGGCTCACCGGCACTTGTGCGGGCAGGCGGCACGGCGCTTCACCGATGCCGCCAAGGGCGGTGGCAGTGCTGGCGAAAGTCGGGCGTCTGCCATCATCAAACTCACCGCGCTGGTCGATTGGGATCCACATTTCCACAAAGGAGAAATCGCCGCCTGGCGGGAGGTGGCGGGACTCGGATTGGAGCTCCGGGATGCCGGCCTGGATCTCGGTGTTCTGATCGCCGTCGCGGGTCATGGTGAGCGACCAATCGGAGGTCGGGCCGGTGTTGCCGAAGCTCCAGAGTTTTTTGCCGGGGAGTTTGGCGGGGTCGGCGAGATGGAGCAGGCCCCATTCGCGTGCGTGATGGTAGATGCCGAACCAGTCGGTGACGGTTGGTTTGAGGAAGACACCGACCATGCGGTCGTAGTTGCGGTGCCAGCGCAGGTCGATGCCATTGAACATCGGCCACACGCCGTTGCCTTCGCCATCGATGTGCGCCTCGTAAGGTTCTTCCGGATAAACAAACTCGGTGTCACTCCCTCCGGGTTGGGCGCAGTTGCTCCACCACTGCACATCTCGCGCGGTGTCGGTATCATTCCAGCAGCGGGTGGAGACCACCACGCCACGGAAGCCAGGATGAAGCCAGACCTCGGTGCGCCAGCAGAGTCCCCACTGCGGCTCACGGCAACCCATCGCAACGCCTGCGGCATCTCCTTTGGTGAGCAACTCGTAGCCGACCGATTCGTTGCCCGTGGCGGCGTGGGCGTAGGGGAAATTGTGTTCGATGCCGAGGCTGATGAAGTCCCAGCGGGGCGGTACGCGGGTCGGTCGCACGCAGCGGTTTTCGTGAAGGTAAAGGCCGCCGGTGGAGAGATCCTCGATCTGATAGATCCTGCCGCCGAGCGAGGGCAGGACGGTCACGCGCAGCAAGCCGTTTTCAATCTCGACGGATTGGTGATCCTGCAAGCGCGGCTGCGGATCATTCTCCAGCGCGCCGTCGAATGGATAGATGGAAAACGGGTAGACGTTGTCGCTATCGAAAAGGGGAGGCAGCGCGGATCGGGGCTGTGTCGAGTAGGTCGGCAGGCGCAGGGAGGTCAGGCGGGCGGAGGCGGGGCAGTGTTTCATTGAAGTAAAAATCGGGGGGCGTTGGCCATCAATAGTTGGAGGTAAAGGCAAGGTTGATCACTTGCTTTGGCGCAAGTTGGAATTTCTTCGCGCCCTGTGTCGGTTCCGGCGGGCCGCTTGCCTGGCCGTTGAGTTCGCGGCGGGTGACGAGCGTGGTACCTGGGGTGGCTTCCGGTGACAGCGCCACGGTGGTCTCGGCAGCGGAACCGAGCGGGTTCCAAAGGCGGAGTTCCCATGCGTTGTTTCGCTTGCGGAAGGCGCTGCAGGCGGCACCGTCGGAAACTTCGAGCAGGCTGAAGGACGATGGGTGACCTGCTGTGGCGGTGTGGTGGATGGCACGGATTTCCGCTTCGCATTCGGCGGAAAGCTTACAGAGCGTGTGGTCGCTTTCCGCGCAGGCACCGAGAGCTAACAGAAACTGGAATTCAAGCGTGCCGAGGCATTGACCGCCTGGCTCGCCATCGGTGAGGACCGTGCGGCGTGTGCCGCGGAAAAGCGTGAGGTGGAGCGGGCGTCCCGGCTTGTTGCCGACCGCGGCCTCATGCATGCCGGGAGCGACCAGCGCCAGCGCCCGTCCATCGCCGCGCACCGCTGACCACGAACGCTGCGGCACGGTTTCCACCGGCAGCTCACGGAACAAATGTCCATCGGCCGGCAAGGCGACCTCGCGGGTCACGACATCGAAGACCGAGTCGCTGCAGAAGGTGGAGACGGAAGTGCCGGTGAGGAAGCTCACACGCAAGCGGTGATCTTCGCAGTTGTTGTTTACCTTCACTTCGAAACGCACGGTTGGATCGTCACGCCTCAGTGTGGCCTTGACCTCGATTTCGAGCGCTGCGATTTCGGCGGATCGGCGACCGCTGGCAAAATCATGGCGGCGTGGGATTGCCATCGCATAGCGCAGCACCAGCGAGGAAAGCAGGGCGCCGTCGTGTTCGAGCGCCGTGCTTTTGAGACTGCCGACCGAGGAGAAAACCGCATCGTTCACGGCGGTTCCGTGATACCAGCCGTCGCCGATGTCGGCGCTGTCCTCGAAGACCAGCGCGCCGGGGTAGATTTGGCCGCTGCGCAGGTCGGTGAGTTCCAGACTGCCGTCCGCTTGTGCTGCGATCCGTACCAGCCCGTTGGCCAGCGTTGCAGGTCCCTCGGCGATGCCCGCACCCAGATTGTGGCGGGTCGGCGGCGCCAGTTGCGGCCAGACGGGTGCCGGTGGATTGAGCGGTTCGCGAACGACACCAAGGGTGATGCCGCCCATCGCGGGCAGTTCCAACTCGAGCGCGACGCGCACCTCGTGGACTTTAAGTTCCTGCGGAAACTTGACGCCTTTCGCCTTGTAGCGTGTCCGGTTGAGTTGCTGGCCGAGCCGCTGATAGGGGATCTCCTTGCCATCGGGTCCGTGGATGCGGAAGGCGGGTTGCATTTCGAAAAAGAATGCCTCGCCAAACATCGGCCAGCCGACGGGAAGCTCGAGCGTGATTTCGAAAACCCCGCGGCGGGCATGTGGCAGTGGATTGAAGATGCTCACTGCAAGCACGCCGTCGCCGCTGACTGCGGGAGACATCCGCGATGCCAGTGCCTCGAGCGAGCGCTTGGTCACGATCTCGGCGATGCCGCGAGCCTGTGCGAAGCGGAACTCCATGTCGCGGTGCACCGCATCGATGCTGCAGCCGCAGATCGAATCGTGGGCGTGGTTTTGCAACAGCCACTGCCATGCCACTTCCAGCTCGCGGGAAGGGTAGGGGACACCGCGCAGGGCTTCGGCGGCGACCGCCATGGGCTCGGCCCAACGGGTGAGTGATTCTTCGCAGCGTGCATTCGCCTGTTTGAGACCTACCCGGCTGGAAAGGACCCCTGGAATCAGGAACGACTGATCGAGGTGGACCGGCAGGCGCGAGGCTGTGCGCAGTTCGCCATTCATCACCGGCAGATCGCGGCCGCGGAGGGCTTCCATTCCATCGGCAAACTCCGCCAACGAGGCATGGATCAAAGGCACGCCGGCGACCTCTGCGGCTTCACCGCCAAACAACTCTTCATAGGTGTTGCGGTCCCATGCCAAGTGGTCGCCACCATCATAGAAAAGTACCTGCCCGCTGCCACCTCGCGCCACCTCGCCCTGGAGGTAGGCTTCGGCGCGGGCTCTGATTTCATCCGGGCCGGGAGTGGTGTCGTAATCACCCACGCCGCGCACCTGGTGGGCGAAATTCCCGTAACCGATGCAGCTGAAAAGGTGGCAGACCAACTCGGAACCATCCGCGCCACGCCACAGCGCGTAGGCGTTTTGAGATGCATCAATCCCCGTCCCGCGCAGCACGAACGCCGTTGCAATCCCAAAGCCACGCAGGATTTGCGGAAGCTGCCCGACATGGCCGAACTGGTCCTGGCAAAGTCCTGCCCGCAATGGTTCGCCTCCGAGTTCTCGGCAAAGCGAGGCGCCAATCTCCAGATTGCGAATGAGCGACTCGCCCGAGACAAGCCACTCGTCGGGTTGGACGTACCAAGGGCCAGCGTCGATGCGACCCGCCGCCACAAGCGCGCGCAATTCCTCCGTTCGCTCCGGTCGCATTTCGAGGTAGTCGATTAAAGGAATGACTTGGCCGTCCATCGTGTAGGGGCCCTTCAGCGTTCCTTCGCGGAAGCCATCGAAAACCTCATCGAGCACCTCGACCAAGCGGGCGCGGTAAACTTGAAATGTCTCATACCACTCACGATCCCAGTGAGTACCGAGCACATAGAGGGCCTTGGTGGCGGTGCGGTTCGCCGCTTGCGTGCTGTCGATCGGGGCTTCCAAGGTCTTAGGGGAATGATTCTCGCGGGGTGATATTTTGGTGCGCATTGTTTGGTCGGCAAAATGTGTGATTAGGAACCGATATCAAGAACGATTTGTCGGATTGTTGGCATTTGACTTCAACCGATGGTCATGAATGATGCCTCCGTGTCACAAGCCGATCAAAGCGAGAAATCACCCGGAGCCCGGCAGAAGCGCCCGAGGGGCAAGAGCAAATCCGTCAGGGAGTATATTCTGGGTGCCTTTTCCAAGGGCGATTGGCTTCCGCCGGAAACCGAAATCGCGAGCGTTCTGGGGGTCACCCGCTATGCGGTGGCCCAGGCATTGAACGAGCTCCACGTCCAGGGTCTGGTTGTGCGCGAGCCCGGCAGGGGTACCTTGCTCGTCGGGGAGCCCGAATTAGTGATCCCGACGCCTGTGAGTGTTGCGAAAACAGTGGTTTTCATTTGTTCCGAGCTATCCTCATATCTTGCGCTCGGATTGATTTCCTCACTGCAGAGGGATCTGGGCGATCATGACTGCCGAATCGCACTGCGCTCGTCGGATCACCGGGCCAACATGGAGATCGCCCGGATTAAGGAGTTGCGCAGCGGGGGATTTGCCGGGGCGATCCTCATTCCGGACAGCCCCGACCTTATTCATTCCGAGATTTTGTCGCTTCACCAAAGCGGATTCCCGATCGTCCTGATGGATCGCCCCATCGAGAGCTTGCCCGTGCCATCGGTGGCGACCGACCATTTCGCTGGCGCAGTGGAGGTGGTATCGCATCTCATTTCCCTCGGCCACAGGCGCATCGCGCACATCACATTCGGTGGGCAGTGGCACGAGTCCCATGCCATCGCCCTGCGCCACAAGGGTTATCTGCACGCGCTGCGGCAGGCGGGACTCGAGCCCGACGACTCGTTGGTGAGCTATCTGGATCTTCCTCCCGGAGACAGCTCGCCCGATACGCAGCACAGCGAATTGTCCGCCTACATCGCCATGCACAAGCTGCTGGCCTCTGCGGCGCGACCGACCGCGGTCTTCGTTGCCAACGATTACCTTTGCAAGGGTGTTGCCCTTGCCGCGACCAATTACGGCCTCAAGGTCCCCGAGCAGATCTCGATCGCGGGCTTCGACCATGATGTCGCGGTCTGGCCGGATCATCTGGTGCTCACGACCTACGCGCATCCGATCCGGGAACTCGCCCAGGCAGCGGCTGCAATGATGTCCGCTGCACTCAACGGCACTCCCATCTCGGCTGTGCCTGTCGTCATCCCGGGGAGGCTGATGCCAGGCAACTCGACCTGTCCGCCGCCATCCCCGATGCGCTGAGTTCGGTGTTCACTGCGGATCCGGCGGGGGCATCTCCCGGCCTTTGTCCTGCATCGCGCAGGCAAGAGGTGGATATTGAACGCGGATTGTAGCATCAAATCATATATTTTGCCGTTTTCGGGCAATCGCACTTGTTGTGGTCGTGGTCGAAATCATCTTGGTTGTAGGGTTTTTGCCGTATATTTGTGAATTTTTTTGGGGAGGGTGAAAAAAAAACTTGCCGTCATTGGTTAATCAGATATTTTGACGACAGTCGTCCATGTAGCTTGCTGAAGAGATGATTCCGCTTTGCTTCCAGACGAGCCAAATCCCGTAAAATCACCAACAAAAATACTACCATGAAACCCACCAACACCATGAAACCCACCATGAAAAAATGCTTATTGTCAGTGACTGCGGTCATAGGCCTTGCGTGCCTTGGGTCCTCCCACGCGGCCACCGTCGTTTGGGGGGCAGCGCAAAACATCACAGGAGACTCTGACGTTGCGAACAATGGGACCTTTGATCGGGCGTATATTTTCGGAAATATCAGCTGGACGGTGAATGGGGTGGCCTTTGATCCTTTTACTGGAAATGCATCAGGTGATACCATGAGCTTTCCTAACCAAGATGCAGGGTTTGGAGATGGAGTCCCTGAGAGCTCATATCGCGCCCTCTCTACTGCCTACCAGAATCTTCTCTATTACGGCGCCTGGGCCTCCCCCAGCGATACGGCTTCCATCAAACAACCTCACCATCGGCTATACTTACCAAGTCCAGATTTTCGCGAATGATTCCCGTACAGCCGGCTATGGCCGGTCGATGGCTCTGACTGGATCTTCCACGGTGCTTGACTACAACACTACAGAAGCAGTCGGAGGAGTCGGCCAGTTTGCCATCGGGGCATTCACAGCGGATTCGACCAGTCAGGAGCTCGGCTTCAGCAGTTCTACCGAAACTCCACAACTTAATGGGCTTTCTCTTCGAGTGACTGCGGTCCCCGAGCCATCGACCTATGCGCTGGTCCTCGGTGGCATCCTCAACCTGTCCCTGATACGCCGCCGTCGGATTTCCTAAAGAACCAACCAACCAACTCCCAGAATAATATGAAAACCATAGCAAATCAAATCAGTGTAAGAATCAAAACCCAGACCATGAAACCCACCATGAAAAAATCCTTATTGTCCGTGACTGCGTTCATAAGCCTTGCGTGCCTTGGGTCCTCCCACGCGGCAGTCATCAATTGGGGGGCAGCGCAGAACATCACGGGAGACTCTGACGTTGCGAACAATGGGACCTTTAATCGGGCGTATATTTTCGGAAATATCCCCTGGACGGTGAATGGGGTGACCTTTGGAGCTTTTACTGGAAATGCATCAGGTGATACCATGAGCTTTCCTAACCAAGATG
>CAYRLT010000209.1:0-2208 GCA_964425095.1 uncultured Luteolibacter sp. | reverse complement strand
ATGAAATCTTCGTAAGAATATGACTGATGGAACTGAATCATCTCAACCTGTCGCTGATCATTCGATTCGATGAGCGCGTAGGCCAGCAGAGGATAGGGCACCCGTTTCGGCTTGGCCCCTTCGGCGGAAAGGCTGTTTTGCCGCTCGTAGTCGCTGATGAAATCCCGCAGGCCCTTCTCGAGTTTCGCCTGCGCCACCTGGCAGTACTCGATCTCTTCGATGTCGGCGATCGTCTTGATCTTCGTCTGAATCACGCTTTCCAGCTCGGCCTGGTTGCTGCCGTTAAGCAGCAGGACGATGTCGTATACGTCACGGACCGCGTCGCAGTAAAGCACGTTATCCATGAAGTAGAGTTTTTGAAATACGCTCAACACATCCCCGCCTTCGCGGACCTTGATCATGGCGTAGGCGCTTACCGAAGTCCCTTGCGCGGTTGCCGGGGAAGCCTCTAGGGAATCGACCTTCGTGGGCACGACTTTTCCCAACACGGCGGCCAGATCGTCCACCAGGAAAGGCTTGGAAAGAAAGCCGTCACCGTGGCGTACGTCTACTTCCTCGGGGGTCACTTCATTGCCGTATCCGGTGATGATAATGACCGGCAGGTTGGGGTACTTGCTCTTAATCACTTCCAGGAGTTTCAGCCCATTGATATCCGGGAGCACCATGTCGCTGATAACATATTTGTACGGAGCACCCTCAAGGTAGCTCGCCTCGATCCGGTTCAGGGCGGAAAGTCCGTCTTCAGCACCATCAATGCTGAAACCGTGCTGGGCCAACCCGACTTGCAGGTTTCGTCTGATTCCGGCTTCGTCATCAACGATGAGCACTCTTTTTTCTTCGGTCTGTGTCGCTTTCATTGTTGTATCCTCCAGATAATGTGTGCAAGAACTATGCAAGTTTTTTGTTTCCAGTGTAACGATTTCGCTCACCTATATCAGCAAGAAAAATGCCAAGGGGCGAAAGAAGGAACTTTGGGTTGGCATATCAACATGTTAGCAGGATAGCGAGGCTAGACTCGTCCTATACCGAAAATAATGCCGTCTGTAAAAATATTTAACACCCTGCGAATAAACCGCTGGATAGTGTTGTTGTTTTTTACCAGTTGTAAAGTTTCTTAACACTACACACCTAGATAGGGGACGTAGATAAGTAAATAACTAATTGACGAGCCACTGAAATCATGATAGGCATACCGGCATGCCACGACACGCACGATTGGACGTACCGGGTATCCTTCAGCACGTGATGGTCCGGGGCATCGAGGGCAGAAGCATCTTTGTGGACGACGACGACCGAGAGAACCTCCTCGATCGCCTCGAATACCTGGTGCCCTTGACCGGAACCGCGTGCTACGCCTGGGCGCTCTTGCCCAATCATGCGCATTTTCTCTTGCGTTCGGGGGAAGAAGGACTCGCGGTGCTCATGCGGCGGGTGCTCACCGGCTACGCGGTGAGTTTCAACCGACGCCACGGACGGAACGGCCACCTTTTCCAGAACCGTTACAAGTCCATTATCTGTCAGGAAGATTCCTACCTCAAAGAGCTCATCCGCTACATTCACCTCAACCCCCTGCGCGCCGCGCTTGTCGACAACCTGCGTGGCCTTGACGGATACGCCTATTGCGGGCACAGCACCTTGATGGGAAAAAGAAGCCGGGCGTGGCAGGATGTGGAGTACGTGCTTTCTTACTTCGGCAAAGAGGCTGATGAGGCCCGGAGAACCTACCGGGCTTTTGTGCAGGCAGCACTTGGACAGGGACGGCGGCCCGAACTGGTGGGCGGAGGGATGGTGCGAAGCCGTGGCGGCTGGGCGCAGGTAAAGGCAGCACGCAAACTAAGCCGGGAGCGACTCAAGGCGGATGAGCGGATTCTAGGAGATGGCAGCTTTGTGGAAGCGTTGCTTCGCCGGGCAGAGGCGAATGCGGACCAGTTGGCGGAAAGGCGGCCTTCCGGCCTTGGTCTTAAGACGCTTGAAAAGAAGGTGAGTGCGTTGTTCGACCTGGAACCGGAAGATCTCTACGTCAAGAGCCGCGACCAGCGCCGCGCAGACGCTCGGGGGCTCTTTTGCTATTGGGCGGTGCGGGAGCTCCGCTATGGTCAGACGGAATTGGCACGACGTTTTCACATTACCCAGCCGGGTGTTGCCTACGCGGTGAAACGAGGAGAACGGCTGGTAAAAGCGCGGGCGCTTACGCTTTGAGCCGCCAGG
>CAYRLT010000208.1:0-2320 GCA_964425095.1 uncultured Luteolibacter sp. | reverse complement strand
TCTTGAACTCGGGAGTCGGGCAGATGCTTCGCGATTCTTCGACTTTCGACCTTTGACTTTCAGACCTTCGACTTTGCCTGCAGCTATGCAAGTTTCGGCTACGCCATGATTTTCAAAGTTCGCTAAAGCTCATACCGCGTTAAGACCTTCGACTTTTAGACGCTCTTCTTCCTCTTCATCGTGCCACGCTGCGGAGTGGCACTGAGCGGGCATAACACGCTAGAACCCTAATTTTTTCTTGTGCCTGTTACTCATAAGGTATCAAATTTTCCGCATGAAACCGTTTCGTCCGCTGTCTGCTGTCGAGCAATTGGCGTCGCATCTGCGTGAGGAGATCCGGGGTGGGGGCTTGGATGGGCCGATGCCGGGAGTGGCGCAAATGGTGCGGCGTCTTGGAGTGGGGACCAAGACGGTGGTCGCGGCGTTGGAGAGTTTGAAGCGCGAGGGAGTGCTTGAGGCGAATGGCGAGCGGCGGCGGAACCGGATCGTGGCGGCGGATTCCGGCAGCAAGAAGGGCCTGCGTGTCCGTATCCTGCTGTATGAGGAGAGCGACGCGCATAACGAGCACATCGTGCAGTTTGGCTATCAACTCAAGCAGTGTGGGCACCAGGTCGCCCATGCGGCGAATACGCTGTCGGGGCTGAATTTTGATGTCAAACGGGTGGCGCGGATGGTGGAAAAGGACGATGGGGATGCTTGGGTGATTCAGGCGGGTTCGCGGCCGGTGCTGGAATGGTTTGCGGCACGGCCGGTGCCCGCGTTTGCTTTGTTCGGACGTCAGTCCAAACTTCCGATCGCGAGCCTGGCCACCTTAAAATCGCCTGCCATGGCGGAAGCGTTGCGCCACTTGGTGGAACTCGGCCACCGCCGGATCGTGATGCTGGTGCGGGAGGAACGCCGGAAACCCACTTTGGGAATATTTGAGCGCCGGTATCTCGATGAGTTGGAGCGTCTGGGTATCCAAACGAGTGCCTACAACTTGCCGGATTGGGAGAACAATCCGCAGGGTTTCCACCGGTGCTTGGATTCGCTCTTCCGGCACACGCCGCCCACTGCGCTGATTCCAAGTGAACCCTCTTTGTTTTTTGTGACGCAGCAGTATCTGCTGGGGAAAAGACTCGTGGTGCCGCGGGATGTTTCGCTGGTCGTGCTCGACGATCATCCCGCCTTCGAGTGGTTCGATCCGGAGGTTTCCCACATCCGGACCGATATCCGGCGATGGGTGCCTCGGGTGCTGCGGTGGGTGGACAGCGTGGCGAATGGCAAGGAAGACCGCAGGGAGACACTCATCAAAGCGGAATTCATCGAAGGCGGGACCATCGGCCCGGTGCCGGGGCTTTGAATAACAAGCGCCATAGTGGCTGCTGGGCGCGGGAAGTGAACTTTTCCTTGGAAAGCGCCGGGGGATGGGGCAGGTTCTTTTTTGCCGCTCCCCGGACGGTCGCAAGTCCCGCGCAAGCGGGGTTTGAGGAAAGTCCGGACACCATAGGGCAACGCGCCTCATGAAAATGGGGGACGGGAACCGCGAGGAACCCGGACGGAAAGTGCAGCAGAAAGAATACCGCCGATGGCCCGCAAGGGCACAGGTAAGGGTGAAATGGTGGAGTAAGAGCCCACCGCGCCGAGGGCAACCGGAGCGGCACTGAAAACCCCGCGTGGTGCAAGACATAACAGGGGAAGGGCGGCCCGCCCGTTTTAATCTCCGGGTATTAGTCGCACTCCGCGCAAGCGGGGCGCTCCACTTCGGTGGGGTGAGAGAAATGGCCGTCCAATCCTGCGCAAGCGGGAGGGACAGAATCCGGCTTACAGGGGAGCGGCACTCTCTTTTCCCGGTGGTTTGAAAGAGCGACCGGTCAGGGCTGCGGGGTCAGCTCGACTTTGCGCACGTTGACCAAGTTCCAGCCCTCCGCCACGGGGAGGAGCGTGAGGGTGAAATTGGTGCCTTTTTTGAGGACGACCTCACCGACTTTGGTGGATTGAAACGAATCGAGGTTATTGGTTTTTGGAATGGAGTAGGCGAGTTTTCCAAGGCCCTGAACCAAGAGGACTGCGCCGGCGGCAGCTGAGGAGGCTTCGATTTGGACGAGGTATTTGCCGTCATGGTCCGCACGCAGATTCCAAGAGACGCTGTCCTCGGGATTTTTCCAGAAGCCGATGTTGCTGATACCTTTTTTATCTTCGGCTTTCACTGCGCCCTTGAACTTGGCGTCCTCGGGCAGTAGGCGGATCACTCCGTCCGGGGAGGCGGTAACCGGCACTTCTTGGATAACGGGTTTGCCTTTGATGACCATTTTAAGGGTCGAACAGATGGCGTCCGGGG
>CAYRLT010000207.1:0-4664 GCA_964425095.1 uncultured Luteolibacter sp. | reverse complement strand
TCACAGTGGCGGTGGGTTTGAAGGCGACCCGGAAGAGGATGTGCTCGCCATTGGAAATGCCACCTTGGACGCCGCCGGAGCGGTTGCTGGTGGTGCGGACCTTGCCATCGACCATGCGGAAGGGGTCGTTGTGCCCGCGGCCTGTTAGCAGGGTGCCTGCGAAGCCGGAGCCGATCTCGAATCCCTTGGTGGCGGGGATGGAGAGCATGGCTCTGGCGAGGTCAGCTTCGAGCTTGTCGAAGATCGGTTCGCCGAGGCCGGGCGGGCAGTTGCGGATGACACATTCGATCACACCGCCAACCGAGTTGCCATCTGCGCGGATGGCTTTGATGCGCTCGATCATGGTCTCGGCCATGGCGGGATCGCCGGTGCGGACGATGTTGGATTCGATGTCGGCGGAGGTGACGGTTTCTGGATCGACGTTGGCGTTGAGGTCTTGGATGGATTTCACCCAAGCGAGGATTTCGATGCCGGGATGCAGGGTGCCGAGGACTTGGCGGGCCACGGCGGCGGCGGCGACGCGGCCGATGGTTTCGCGTGCGGAGGCGCGGCCACCGCCGGACGGGGCGCGGATGCCGTATTTCGCATCGTAGGTGTAGTCGGCGTGTGATGGGCGGTATTTGACGGCCATTTCATCATAGGAACCGGGGCGTTGGTCGGTGTTGCGGACGATGATGGAAATCGGTGTGCCAAGCGTGACTCCGTCGTGGAGGCCGGAGAGGATTTCCGCGGCGTCCGCCTCCTTGCGCGGGGTGACAATTTCCGATTGGCCGGGGCGGCGGCGGTCGAGCTCGTGCTGGATTTGTTCCAGGGAGACCGGGATGCGGGGCGGGCAGCCATCGATGACGACGCCGACGCCGCCACCGTGCGACTCGCCGAAGGTGTGGATGCGAAAAACCTGGCCGAAAGTGGATGACATGGGGGAAGACTAATGAAGCAGCCGATATGGGCAAGCGGGATTGGCGGGCGGGGGGAATTGAGATCAGGAGGGTGGACACTCCTGTCCGCCAAGCCAATGAGAGGTGAAAGGAAAGTGCGAAAAGCGCCTCGCTTTCGTTTTTCATTGGCAGCACGACAACAGTGTCGTGCCTCCTTATTTCGCCCAACCAGTCGATCATAGTCTGAGATTGTGGATTGTGGATTGTGGATTTAAGAGGTGGTCATGCGGTTACGACTTCCCGTGAGGGTGATTGAATTTCCCCGACGTTCCTTGGTGATGGGGATTGTGAATGTGAACGATGATTCGTTTTCCGGGGATGGGACCTTGGATTTCGCGGCGGCGGTGGAGCAGGCTCAGGCGCAGGTGCGGGCGGGCGCGGATGTGATCGATATGGGGGCGGAGAGCGCGCGGACGAATCGTGAGGCGGTGCCGGTGGCGGAGGAAATCCGGCGGTTTCGGGGATTCATTGAGCAGTGGGAGGATGTTTGGTGCGGAGTGGAGGCGAGGGATGAAATGCAGGTTTGGCCGCCGATTTTATCGGCGAACACCTGGCGGCCTGAGGTGGTGGAGGGGGTTTTGCGGATGGGAAAGGTGGAATTGGTCAACGATATGGGAGCCTTGCCTGACGACCGAAATGCGCGTGCTTGCGCTCTGCACGGTGCCGCCTTGTTGATCATGCACAGCATGGGCGAGCCTAAAATCCCGCATATTTCCCAACAGTGGGCGGATGTGATGGGGGCGATGGAGCGGTTTTTTGAGGAGAAACTCGCGCTGGCGGAGGCCGCGGGATTGGACCCTGAGGCGGTGATTTTGGATCCTGGGATCGATTTTGCGAAGCAGCGGGATGACAATCTAACGGTCTATCGGGATTTGGCTCGCTTGCAACGCTTCGGGCGGCCGCTGCTGGTGCCGGTTTCGCGGAAAACCGTGATCGGCGAGGTGCTCGGACTGCCGGACCCGCTTGACCGGGATGCGGGGACGATCGCCTGCATCGCGGCGGCGATCGAGCGTGGCGCGCAGATTTTCCGCGTGCACGATGTGGATGCCGCGTGGCAGGCGGTCAAGGTGTTGGCGGCGCTGGCGGAGGAGTCCGCTCATTTCGACCCGTGATCAAGCGGGCGTCGCTTCAAGGTTCGGTCGGAAATGGGTTTGCCGACCAGCGCAGCTCGACTTCTGCTGCGGGGATATCTGCGGATTTCGGATGTTTTCGGCCGATCATTGATAGCGAACATGCCGTTAGAAAGCCGAGCAGGGCGAGTAGTGTGAGAACCCTTGCGCTCAGGCTGCCGGGTGGCTTCAACATCCTGCAAACACGGGATTCTAAAGAGCTGGTTTCCGCCATGGCGGGTGCGAGCGGGGATGGCGAGCATTGGCTGGCGAAGTCACACAGCACGGTGGCGTAGGCTTTTGGATTGATGCCCTTGCCGAGAACCCGCGCGTCACAGGCGTATTCGCATTGCATGATGAAACGGCGCTTCATCCAGTAGGCGAGCGGGTGATACCAATGAACGGCGCATGCCAGTTCCGCCAGCAGACGCCAAAGCGGATCGCGTCTGGTGTGGTGCGCCAGTTCGTGTGCGAGAACGATGCGCCTGTGGTCGGCGGGCCAGGCGTGCCAGAACGCCGGAACGAAGATCACCGGATTCCAGAGGCCGGCTGCCACGGGGCCTTGCAAACCCGGCAGTTCGCAGATCGCCACACCGTCGATTCGGTCCACTTCCACCGCTTGTTTTTTCCAACGGTGCAGGACCGCGAGCGCATGCGACAAACGGATGATCGCCAGCGCGAAACCCGCAGCCCAGATGGCAGGCAGATAGTCGATCCATGAAACTCCGGGAGTGCTAGCGGTGCCTCCATGCGATGGCAGCATCTGGATCTTAGGCAAGAATGTGGCCATCAACGGGAAAAATCCTAACATGATCAGCAAGAGCACCGTGAGCCTCGGATCACGCGCAGCGTCTTTCCGACCTGCTAGAAAAACCAGGGCGGCGGCGATGATGGAAAATGTGAGGGCTGGGATCACGTTCGGGCGCTCGGGTCGGTGGATTGAGTCATTTGCTGCCGTTTTCGTCGATCAATTTCCGGATGCGGGCGATTTCATCCTGGCTGAGTTTCTGGTCCTTTGGATCGAGCAGGGATGCGACCAATTTTTCCGGACTGCCTTCGAAAAACGTCGCAAGCAATTGTTTCAGGGCCGTGCGTTTCGCGCGTTTTTCCGGCACTGCGGGCAGATAGACATAACGCCGCGAATCCTTCGAGTGCGTCACCAATTCCTTCTGCTCCAGCGTCACCAGCAAGGCCCGCACCGCGGAATATCCCGGCGGATCAGGCAATTCCGCGAGCACCTCCTCGGCGGTGGCCTTGCCCTTGCGGAAAAGGATGTCCATCACCTGACGCTCCCGGCGTGAAATTTGGCCGTCTTCAAATCGTTTCATGGGCGCATTGTGCCAAATGCAGGAAAAGCTGCAACTTAAATGCTGAAAAAACTGCAATTAAAAATTGACACCCCGGCTTTCAAATGCTGTTTTTCCAGCATCATGAAAAACAAATCATTGATTCCGCTGGGAGCCTTGCTCATCGCCGTGTTCTTCAATTCCTGTGCGCCGAACGTCGGTTCGCCGGGGTCTCCTGCGCATCAGGCCTCATCGACACCGTTGACTGAAGGCAACCGTGCCGGGGAATCTGCCGTTTCACGCAACGACATTGATGCGATTCTGAACAATCCGAAATCCCGCGTGCAAGAGCGCCCCGGCCTAGCCACTGGGTGGGGTGAGGAGAAAAAATCAGAGTTGATCCAAGGTGATTTCGTCCGCGCCTCATCGAAGCCGGCGGGCACGGACGCCATCTATTACAATGACTCCAAAGGCGTGGATGCGATGAGCGGCTACAAGGAGCGCGTGTCGCCGATGCAAACGGCGGCTGGCGACTTGGTGGAGTGGGGTGTGAAGGGCGGGATTGGATTTTTACCGAGTTATAAAGAAGGCGGATACGGCAGACGCCTCGTGGCGGGTGATCATGGATCAAACTATTCGATCGTTGTGAAAAATCGCTGCAAGAGCGCCTTGGAAATTGTTGCGAGCGTGGACGGGCTGGACGTCCAGGACGGCCAATCCGCATCGTTCTCGAAGCGCGGATACATTGTTGAGCCTGGAAAAACAGTGGAAATTGAAGGTTTTCGGACGAGTTACAGCCGGGTGGCGGCATTCAAGTTTTCAAGTGTCTCGAATTCCTATGCCAACATGCGCCATGGCAATACGCGGAACGTCGGCGTTATCGGAATCGCGGTGTTCACGCAGAAAAACGTCAATCCATGGACATGGATGCCGAACGAAGTTCACCAGCGCGTCACGGCGAAACCCTTCGCGACGGCCCCGTAACTTTTGTAACTTTCGATTGCCCGAATTCCCGGCGGCGGACAATCTTCGCGTCCGACCATGCATCAGCGACCCCCGAAAAAATTCGTCCCGACTCCGTTTGAGTATCATCAGGAGATTGAGCTAACGATTGATTCCTTGACGAATCTGGGTTCCGGAGTGGCGCGGGTGGATGGCTGGGTGGTGTTTGTGCCATTCGCCTTGCCGGGTGAAACGGTGAAAGCGCGGGTCTATCGGAATGATAAGAACTGCTCGCATGCGGATCTGGTGGAGGTCTTGGTGCGATCGCCGGAGCGCGTGCAGCCGGTTTGCCCGTTGTTCGGCGAATGTGGTGGCTGCCAATACCAGCA
>CAYRLT010000206.1:0-3746 GCA_964425095.1 uncultured Luteolibacter sp. | reverse complement strand
AACAGGCCCTGAATCATCAGCAAGGCGAACGCCGTGAGCAAAAGCAGACTACCGCGGAAGCCGAGTTCCTCCGCAACAACGGCAAAAATGTAATCGCTGTGTGCGGTATCCTTGGGAATGAAAGCCTTCGCATGCAGCGATCCTTCCTCAGCCGAGGCTTTCCAACCCACACCTTTCCACCCGGCTTTGCCAACTGCCATCGAGATATTGTGCGGCGCATAGGCCTCGTTTGAAATATCCACCTCCTGCCCGCGCATCATGCGCAACCACGTATCAATCCGCTCAGGGCCACGCTCGGAAACCAAAGGCAACGCCACGAAATACAGCAGCGGCAACATCCCCGCACCAATCAAGGACATGAAAGAAAGATACCGAAATGGCGCGCCTCCTATCAACAGTGCTACAATCGACACCGGTATCCAGACCAACGCCGATCCCATATCGCCCATTTTCATCACCATTAAAAACGGCACCGCCGAACCCACACCAATGATCCCGATTCGAACAAACGGCGCCCCGAACCAACGGTGGAGCTTCGGCAAACTCTGAATCAACCACGCAATCAACAGAATCCCGGATGAAATCCCAAGCTGGGCCGGCTGAAAAGTCAGCCCAAACACACTCAACCGATGGACTGCGTCATCCTGCTGCATCGCCATCACCATTAACCCCATGCTGACCAAATAAAACGGAATACCGAGCCAGCGGATCCAACGATAATCCACGAATGCCGCGCCAAAATACACCACACTACCGACCAAAATCCACTTCTTCTGCATCGCTGCGTAATACAATCCCGCGCTGCCATACTGGCTGAGAATATCCTTGGAAACCGGCAAATGCCGCGCGGCGCTCTCAATCATGAATACGCCAAAAATCAGGAGCCCATACATCACAAAGACGAGCACCCAGTTTATTCCCAGAATTTTACGCAGAAACGGTGTCATGAAGAACCGTGGCGAAGATACGCAGCCAGCCACCCATGGCAAGAAAGGCGTGAGATTTTAAGGGCGATCAGAAAGTTTCTCAATCCATCTTGCTCCAGCGCCCTTCACTGCTAGCTTCACGCCATGCATCGAATCATCACAACTTTCCTGATTTTCACCGCCTCCTCGATTTCCACTCATGCCAAAATCGCCGTCGAGAAGGTCGTTTCCGGTTTCGAACGGCCAGTCTGGGCAGGCATGCCCACCGGAAACACAGGCAATCTCTGGGTGATGGAACAGGCCGGACAAGTGTGGGTGGTCGATCTGAAAACCGGCAAACGAGCCGTAAATCCGTTTCTTGATATCCGCTTGGACGTCAGCCGCAAAGGCAACGAAGAAGGCTTGCTCGGCCTCGCCTTCGCTCCCGATTTCCAAAAATCCGGGCGCTACTACGTCAATTTCACCGACACCAAGGGCTTCACCCGCATTGTCCGCTTCACCTCACCGGATCGCCTCACCACGGATCCATCCACCGCCGAAGTCATTCTCAAAATCAAACAGCCCTACTCAAATCACAATGGCGGTTGGATCAGCTTCGGACCAGACGGCATGCTCTACATCGGAAATGGCGATGGCGGCTCAGGCAACGATCCCGAAGGAAATGGGCAGGCACTCAGCACTCTGTTAGGGAAAATCCTTCGTCTCGACGTTTCCACCAAGACCGGCTACCGCGTGCCTCAGGACAACCCATTTCTTAATCGGAATGACGCCAAGCCGGAAATCTGGGCCTTCGGTGTCCGCAATCCGTGGCGCTGCTCGTTCGACCGCGTGACCGGCGACTTCTGGATGGCAGACGTCGGCCAAAACCACTGGGAGGAGATCAATTTCACGCCCCGCAGTAAAGGCACCGGCGCAAACTACGGATGGCGTCTGCGTGAAGGCTCGAACGAGACTCCGAAAATAAATATTGGAGGCAACGCCCCACTCGGAGCAGTCGATCCGGTTTATGTTTACAAACATGGCGGCGGCACCAATGAGGGATCTTCTGTTACCGGCGGATACGTCTATCGCGGGCCGATCAAAGAGCTGCAGGGCCGTTATATCTTCGCAGACTATCAGAATCCGCGAATCTGGTCCTTCCGCATGAATCAAGGCAAGGCGGATGACTTCCAAGACCATACGGACGCGCTTCAGCCGAAAGATGGTAAAATCATGCTCATCTCATCCTTCGCCGAAGATCACGACGGCGGATTGTTCATCGTTAGCCATGCCGGCAGCATCTATCGGATCGTCGATCGATAAATCACGCGGTTCCCGGCAGATCCATCATTCCTGCATCATCCTGAATGAGAGACGCTAAATTCTGATGAACTCCATCCAATTGTGGATCCTCCACGAGAATGCGATCCGCTATTTCCCTAGCCTCACGCAAAAGCGCGGTATCCGCCAGAAAATCAGGAAACCGCAAATCCGTAAGCCCGCTCTGCGTGGTACCAAGAACGTTGCCAGGCCCACGCAAGCGCAGATCCGCCTCGGCGATCTCGAACCCATCGGAACTCTGCTCCAGCACTTTGAGCTTCTCCATCGCCTCCGGGTTTTTCCCGTCGGTTAGTAAAACACAATAACTCTTGTGCCCACCCCTGCCGATCCGCCCGCGGAGCTGGTGCAGTTGAGCCAAACCGAATCGCTCGGCGTGATGAAGAATCATGACCGAGGCATTCGGCACATCCACCCCCACTTCAATCACCGTGGTCGTAACCAGCGCGCTCGTCAGTCCCTCGCGAAAACGCCGCATGACCTCCTCCTTTTCCTCTGGTCGGAGTTTACCATGAATCAGCCCAACCTCACGCGAACTCAAACGCTTCCGCCACTTTTCAAAGGCCTCGGTAGCGGATTCCGCCTTGAGTGAGGCGCTTTCCTCCACCAACGGATAAACGAGATAAGCCTGACGGCCGGCCGCAAGCTGCTCCTTCACGAATGCCGTGACATCCGATTGTTTCGCTCCCACCCGAACGCCGGTGATAATTTTCCCGCGGCCAGGCGGTTTCTCATCGAGCAAGGAAACATCCAGATCCCCGTATATCGTCATCGTTAGTGTCCGGGGAATCGGCGTCGCAGTCATCACCAAAACATCCGGCACCACCCCGAGTCGAATCAACGAGGCGCGCTGCGCGACTCCGAATTTGTGTTGCTCATCGATCACCACCAAGCCGAGGTCCCGGAACAGTTCATCATCATACAACAGCGCGTGGGTCCCAATGATCATCTGCGGATCACCATCCTCCTCGTCATGACTGGTTTCATCCCGATTGGCCGTGCGTAAGGCCACCCTCACACCAAGCGGTTCCAACCAACGACGGAATGTTAGGTAATGCTGCTCCGCAAGAATCTGCGTGGGGGCCATCAACGCTGTCTGGCAACCGGAGTCCACCGCCAACAACATGGCCGCCATGGCCACGAATGTTTTTCCTGCACCCACATCACCCTGCAACAAGCGATTCATCGGCCGCGGCTCCCTCATGTCCGCCACAATCTCATGGATTGAACGTTTCTGAGCTCCGGTTAGATCAAATGGCAGGCTCTTGTAAAACCGGCCAAGCAAGGTTGTGCGTTTTCCGAGCACCCGACCGTTCCTCTCCTGATGGAGTGACCGCCGCCACGCAACGTTCAACTGAATACCGAAAAACTCTTCCAGCGCAAAATGCCGCCGGGCGGCCTGTGCTTGTTCCATCGACTCAGGGAAATGCGCCCGCCGCAGCATCTCCACCCGCGGCATCGCGGCATCCAATTCTATCGCCGCACCCAACGTCCCGGGATCGC
>CAYRLT010000205.1:0-12916 GCA_964425095.1 uncultured Luteolibacter sp. | reverse complement strand
CATCGCCCCTCCGGAGCGGCGGAACATGTCCGCCGATGCCCATGAAAAGCCAATGAGATGAGCGAAGCGCCTTCCAATTGTCACCACATGGTCAGGGCGATCATGCATCGCCCCTCCGGAGCGGCGGAACATGTCCGCCGATGTCCATGAAAAGCCAATGAGATGAGCGAAGCGCTTCCAATTGTCACCTCAATGGTCACGGCGATTTGGCGATCGCCCTTCCTTGGCCCTACCCCTGATTCCAAAAAGAAGTTCCTTGTTTCCCAGAGCAGGATTTCCGAACCTCTCCCTGCCCTATGTCCGAGATTCCGAACGATCCCCAACAAGCCCCCACCAAGGTCGCCAGCGAGCAACTTTACGATGCCGCTCAGATCGATAAACTCGAAGGTCTTGAGGCCGTCCGCAAACGCCCCGGAATGTACATCGGAGATCCCGACGAACGCGGCCTCCACCATTGCGTCTTCGAAGTTCTCGATAACTCAATCGACGAACACCTCGCCGGCTATTGCTCGCGCATTAAAATCGCCATCCACGTCGATGGCTCGGTTTCCATCGCCGACAACGGACGCGGCATCCCCGTGGACATGCACCCGAAATTCGGCATGCCCGCCGTCGAGCTCGTTCTAACCAATCTCCACGCCGGCGGCAAATTCGGCCAAGGCGCCTACAAATACTCCGGCGGCCTCCACGGCGTCGGCGCGAAATGCGTCAACGCCCTCGCCGATTGGTTCCGCGCCGACATCATGCGCAATGGTAAAGTCCACCGCATCGGTTTCCAACGCGGTAAAACCACCGAGCCACTCCACGTCGTCGGTGAAGTCGACCCCAAGAAAACCGGCACCACCATCACCTTCTTCCCGGACGCCACCATCTTCGTCGATACCATCGAATTCAAATTCGACCGCCTCGCCACCCGCCTCCGCGAACTCGCCTTCCTCAATCCCGGCCTCACCATCGACCTCGAAGACGAACGCCCGGAATCCGCTAAAAAAACCTCGTTCTTCTACGCCAAAGGCATCGAGGAATTCGTCGTCCAACTCGGCGAAAACAAAACCGTCATCCACGACGAACCCGTCATCCTCCACGGCAAACGCCAGATCGAACTCGATTACGACGGCAAACAAACCACCGACGACGTCTTCGCCGATGTGGTTTTCCAATACAACGATTCCTACAACGACCAGATCCTCTGCTTCGCCAACTCCATCCCTAACGGCGACGGCGGCACTCACCTAACCGGTTTCCGCTCCGCCCTCACCCGCGGCATCAACCAATACGCCAAGGTCAACAAGATCCTCAAAGACAAAGACCCCGCCCTCACCGGCGACGACGTCCGCGAAGGCCTCGTCTGCGTGATCTCGGTGAAAATGCCGAACCCGCGCTTCTCGTCCCAAACCAAAGACAAACTCGTCAACACCGAGATCGAAGGCGTCATCTCCTCGATCGTTTACGAGGGCATCATGCAGTATTTCGATGAAAACCCGGGGCTCGCCCGCAAAGTCATCGAAAAATCCGTCAATGCCGCCCGCGCCCGCGACGCCGCCCGCAAAGCCCGCGAGACCGTCCGCAAATCCGCCCTCTCCGGCGGTGGCCTGCCCGGCAAACTCGCCGATTGCTCCGAGCGCGATCCCGCGAAATCCGAGCTCTATATTGTCGAAGGTGACTCCGCCGGTGGTTCCGCCAAACAAGGCCGCGACCGCCGCACCCAAGCGATCCTCCCGCTCCGCGGAAAACTCATCAACGTCGAAAAAGCCCGCCTCCATCGCGCCCTCCAAAACAAGGAAATCCAATCGATGATCACCGCCATCGGCGCGGGCATCGGCGATGGCGAACAAGAAGGCTCATTCAACATCGATAAAGTCCGCTACCACAAAATCGTCATCATGACCGATGCCGACGTGGACGGCTCCCACATCCGCACCCTTCTTCTAACGTTTTTCTGCCGCCACATGCCGCTGCTCGTGAAACGCGGATTCCTCTACATCGCCCAGCCACCGCTCTACCTCGTCACCCGCAAAAAACGCTCGGAATACGTCCAGGACAATGACGAACTCAACAACATCCTGATCGAACTCGGCGCCGGCGAAGTCATCCTCCGCACCCACGATCAATCCCGCTCGTTTGACGCCGTCGAACTCAAAGGCATCCTCGAAACCCTTTCGTCGCTCTCACGCTACACGCGCTCGATCGAAGGCAATGGCGGTGATTTCCGCGCATACCTCGCCGCCCGCCGCGCCGATGGACACCTGCCGGAATTCATGGTCCGCATCCGCGAAGGCAACGAGGAAAACATCCTCTACTTCACCGACGAAAACGCCCTCCGCGATTACGCTAACGAAAACCGCGACCTCCGCCTCTTCGATGAAATTCTAACCGACGAAGAACTCGCCGCCAGCTCCGGCCCATCGCGCCGCGCCGTTCTGCACGAACTCCACGAGTCCCACGCCATCGCCAAGCTCTTCACGCGCCTCACCGAGCTCGGCATCAACGTCGGCACCTTCCACTCGGACGACACCCCGCTCTTCGACCTCCTCGAGGGCGAAGGCGACAAACAACACGCCGTCCCACTCTTCACGATCCCGGAAATCCTTTCCCGCGTCCTCGAAATCTCCAGCAAAGGTGTCCAAATCAAACGCTTCAAGGGCCTCGGCGAAATGAACGCCAAGCAACTCTTCGAAACCACCATGGACCCCGGGACCCGCCAATTCCTCCGCGTCCGCCTAGACGAAGACAACGCCGTCGAAGCCGATAAAATGTTCGACGTCCTCATGGGCGACATCGTCGAACCCCGTAAACGCTTCATCGAAGACAACGCCCTCAACGTGAGAAACCTCGACGTCTAACGGAGCACTGGCACACGTCCAATGCCTTTAAGGATTCGCATTCGGCCGCCAAACAGACGCCAAAGAGCAGCTAATATCCCGGGTGAAGCACTGCATGCTGACGGTCGAAATCCGTTTCACCGGTCAGTTCGCGCTTCGCCTGCTCATAATCGCGCTGTCGGATTTCGATGGAACTCCTACCCGCGATGCTCGCAAGCTCGACCGTCCTGGACCGCACCATTTGGGTGGTCACCCGCGGGAAGGTTGTTAGCAAATCGCCGGAGTTTGGATTTTGTTGGTTCATCGGAATAAATTATCAAGCAGTGCTCAGAATTCTATGGGGAGAATCCCTGCCTTCCGAATGAAGCGCGGCGGTCGCGGGATCAAAAAATATTTATGGAGAAGAGAGAATAAATCGCTAAAGGGTCAGAAAATCCATGACGAAGTGGCTGCGACAAGCGCAGCTATTTGAGTAACGCGAATGTCGCAGCCTGGTCGAATTTGACGTCCGACCGTTGTGTTATGGTTTGTGAGAGATGCTTGCGCGCTCGCTCAGTAAGGGTACCATAGCCAATAATTATTGGAATAACATGGGGTGAAACCCTTCTTTTACATGGTTTATTCATCTTAATAAACCGGCAGGATTCAGACGGGTTTCACCCCATGGCAGAGGATCGCCGCAGGCCGTAGAGTATTGACGCGCCAAGAGATGCCGCACCTCAATCAACCTACCAACAACACCACAATACCGTGAGCAAACACATTCAATCAGAATCTCCCATGAATTCATTGTCAGAATCCGCTAGGGAAATCGCCGGTCATGCCACTGATCTAGCCAAAGAAACCTCGCTAAGAGTCACCAACACCGCTCAAGACGTCACCGCTCAAGTGGAAAAAGTGGCCAATGATGTCACAAATTCCACTAAAGACATCGCCAACCGCTCCACCGAAAAGGCAAAGGATATCTGTCAATCGGTAACACTGAAAGCCGGAGACACGCTGGCGATCACCAAGGAGTATGTGCGTCGGAATCCAGTGCCCGTTGTCATCGGAGCCGTCGCTTTTGGCGTGGCGATCGGCTACATGCTGCTGATGGCCCGGCGTAAGCAGACGTTCAGTGAACGCTATGTGGACGAGCCATTGGTCGCCGTGCGCGAGGCGCTGCTCGGCGCACTCGCACCCGTGGCAAAACGAGTTTATAAAGGATATGATTCGGCGCGGGATGGTGCGGAAAAAGTAATGGATCGAGTGCACAGTTTCGCCCCTGATCGCACCTGCTATTCGTTTTCGGATCAAATCGGTCGCGTCGGGAACAACCTCAAGTTCTGGTAAGCCATGAATCATCTATCAGACTATCCGGAATCTCCCCGGTCCGTGGAAGATGGAGTCCATCTTTTGTTAAACAACGCTCGGCAAGACATCCGCCACAGATACCAGAAGTGCCGGAACCAGATCCGCAAGTCCCCGACGACCGCGGTGCTCGGAGCCGTCGCAGTCGGATATCTTCTGCATCGTTTGCCTGTGCGGGCGATTCTTGTCACTCAAGTCCGCGTGCTTTCGGCACTGACTCCACCCGCGCTGCTTCTTTTCGGAGCGGCAAAGCTTTACGAGTTTCTGCAACGGCAGGAGTGCGCGAAGCAGAAATGAGCCGGGCGGTATAAGCATTTACTTTGATGCAACACCGAGAGGAGCAAAATTTCCACATCGTTCTGAATCGAGATGTTTCATCAATCATTCTCATTGCGTTCTCTTGCGGCCAATCATTTGCCTTTCTCGGTGGGTCGAACGCCTTCGTAATTCGGGCTTCCTATACTCCGAGGGCTAACGAGCTGCACTTTTTTACCCTGTGAGTCGCTCGCCGGTGGCGCAAGTGAAAGTCTGAGCTATCCTTCGGCGTCATGACCCTGCACCACGCCTATCTCGGCTCCCTCATCGCCGATGCCCTCGCGATGCCCGGCCACTGGTATTACGATCGGGAGGCTCTTAAGCACGACTATGGCGTGCTCGACCGCTACCAGGCTCCGCGAAACCCGCACCCCGGCAGCATCCTCTGGCGTTCTGAATACCACGCACTCAATGAACGCGGCGATATCCTCCGGGACCAAGCCATCTTCTGGGGCCAGCGCGGCATCCACTATCACCAGTTTCTGGAGGCCGGTGAAAACACGGTGAACTTCCAACTCGCCACCGAACTTCACCGCCAAGTCCTCTCCCACGGCAACTACGATCCCGAGCGTTGGGCCCGCCGCTATATCGAGTGCATGTTGACGCCCGGCTGGCATCGCGACACGTATCTAGAGGAATACCATCGCGGTTTCTTCACCCGTTACGCGCAAGGCAAAGAGGACACCAAATGCGGAATCTCCGATGAACACATCGGCGGACTCGCACAAATCCCCGCACTGCTGGCAGCCCTGCCGGAGAATGCGGATTGGCGGTCCATCACACGTGACCACCTCGCTCTCACCCACCGTCACAGCCATGTCCAACGAGCCGCCGACTGTCTCTCGCAACTGCTGAAATCCATCTCTGCAGGCACCCCACTCCGCGAGGCGATCGCACACGAAGCAGGCGATTGGTTCTCCAGCCGGAAAGCCGAACGCTGGGCGATGCGTCCTGATACGGAAATCATCGGCAGCGTCCTAAGTCCCGCTTGCTACATACACCAGGCATTTCCGGCCGCCCTCTATCTGGCATGGAAATATCATGATAATTTCGACATCGGCATCATCGCCAACGCCATGGTCGGTGGAGACAACTGCCACCGGGGTGCCGTTGTGGGTTCCATCCTCGCAGCCGCGAATGGCATCGATGACCACTGGACCGCTGGCTTGAAGGCATTCCGCGGAACTTCCGCCACTTGATAACACCCAGTGGTTTCTTTGGCCTCCGCGAGGGAAGAATACCGCGCTTCAAACTCAGCACTTCCGCCCGGCACGTTTCGAGCTACGATCCGGACATGTTCAATCGCCGCCGATTCCTCACGCTTGCCGCATGTGTTCTCGCCACCACTGGATGCAGTGAAAAATCCAGCAGCACAGGAAATGGTGCGGTGTTGCGGGTGGGCATGGATTTGAGCTACCCGCCATTTGAAATGCAGGACAAGGCGGGAAATCCCGATGGCGTGGGCGTCCGACTCGCCGAAGCACTCGCCGCACATCTCGGCCGCCCACTCAAGATCGTGCCGATGGAATTCTCAGGTCTCATCCCCGCACTCAAAACCGGCAACATCGATCTCATCCTTTCCTCGATGACCGCCACCGACGAACGCCGCCAGTCGATCGATTTCTCCAATCCCTACGCCTTCACCGGCCTCGCGTTGCTGGTGCGCAAGGACTCCGACATCCTATCAATCGAAGACCTGAAAAAACCGGGGCGCTCGATCACCGCCAAAGCGGCGACCACCGGCGAGAGTTGGGCGATCAAAAATCTATCCGAAGCAAAGCGCGTGGTCTTCGAGGACCAGACGGCCTGCGTGCTGGAAGTCGCCCAAGGCAGGGCGGATGCCTTCATTTACGACCAACTCAGCATCTATCAATACGCTGAGGAAAACAAGGAAACCACCCGCGGCTTGCTGAAACCTTTCGTCGAGGAGTCCTGGGCCCTCGGGATCGCCAAGGGCAACGACACGCTGCTAAGCCAAGTGAACACGTTCCTCGATGAGTTCCGCAAGCAGGACGGTCTCGCAAAACTCGGCGATCGCTATCTACAGAAGGAGAAAAAAATCCTCGAAGCCGCCGGTGTCCCATTCATTCTCCGCTAGATGACGCGCCCCCCGTTAATCGCCAATATTCTCGTCGCCCTTGCGCTAGTGGTGGGTTTTGGCTGGCTGTGTACGACGGTTTTCGCGGTGCTGGGCACGCAGACGGATTGGTCGAAGGCGTGGGAATACCGGGAAACGCTGTGGCGCGGGTGGCTGATGACACTGCAAATTTCCGTCGCCGCGTTGCTCGGCAGTATTTTCTTCGGCCTGTTATTCATGCTCGGCCAGCGCTCGCCGTTGGTAGTGGTGCGCTGGACCTGCCGGGCATTCCTGGAATTCGTGCGCGACACGCCGCTGCTGGTGCATTTGTTGTTCGGTTACTTCGTGATCTTCGCGCCGCTCATCTCGCGGCCGCTTGGCGAGCGGGGATTTGATGACAAGTTGATCATCGGCATCCTGCTTCTATCCGTTTTTGAAGGCGCCTATCTCGGCGAAATCCTGCGCGGCGGCGTGGACAGTATCCCGCGGACGCAGTGGGAATCTGCTAGGGCTGTCGGCTTCAGCCGGTTCCAAGTTTACCGCTACGTGATTTTCCCGCAGGCACTGCGCCGCGTCCTGCCGGCGATGGCCGGATTGTTTGTCTCGCTGATCAAGGATTCTTCGCTGCTCAATGTGATCGGCGTGGCCGAGTATTTTTATAACACCAAAAATTTCATCTCCCGTTCCTACGCCGGACTCGAAGGCTACGTGCCGCTGGCGATCGGTTATCTCATTCTCACCCTGCCGGTTGCGTGGCTTTCGCACTGGTTGGAAAAACGCTTCCGTCATGAAACTTGAAGTCACCGGCCTAACGAAATGTTACGGCACCACCCGCGCGGCGGACGGACTTGCGTTGTCCGTGGAATCATCACGCGTGCTGGTGCTCATCGGCCCGTCCGGCGGCGGGAAAAGCACACTGCTGCGCATGCTCGGCGGCTTGGAAATCCCCGATGCGGGCACCATCACCATCAACGGCCAGCACCTTCTATCAGACTCAGCCTCACTCCAAGCGTATCGCCGAAAAAACGGCTTTCTTTTCCAACAATTCAACCTCTTCCCACACCTCACCGCCCGGCGCAACATCTCGCTGCCCTTGGAAAAAGTCCATGGCCACACGCCCGCCGAAGCCCACACCATGGCGGAGCAAGCGCTCGACCGCTTCAGCCTGCTCGACCATGCGGACAAACTCCCGGCGCAACTTTCCGGCGGCCAGCAACAACGCGTCGGCATCGCCCGCGCCGTCGCCCGCCAACCAGAAGTTTTGTTCCTGGACGAGCCGACCTCCGCGCTCGATCCCGAGATGACGGCAGAAGTGTTAGAGCTCATCCAAGAACTCGCGGAAGCCGGCCAAGACATCATTCTCAGCACCCATGAAATGGGCTTTGCCCGCGCCGTGGCGGATCAAGTCGCCTTCGTCGCCATGGGAAAAATCGAAGAAATTTCCCCACCCGCAGAGTTGTTCGGCACTCCCAAGTCCGCGATCTGCCAACGCTTCCTCTCACGAGTCATGCGCTATTGAGATCGATGAAAATATCCCGGAGTTTCTCGCGCTCCTCCACCGTGGCTGCGGCGTCGTTCCATACGCCTTCCAAGGAGCGGTCATGAATGGTTTTCGCCTTGCCACACTTATTCGCAAACACAACCGGGGTCGGAAAGGCAGATGTTGACTTACCAAGGGGTGTGAACCATCTTTCACCACGATGATCGCTTTGGACGAATTGGATTTAAAACAACGCCTCGCCCGCCTCCCGGAACGTGACCGTAGGGCGATGTCTGCATACCTGCTCAAGCTCAAACACGAATCAAAAAGCGGCCGCAGACACATCTCGAAGTTGATGAGCGAAATGGACGCCGGAAAGAAGACTTCTTTGTCCCAATTCGCCGACAGCCTCGGACATGACTAATTTCCCGCGCTTTTTGGCCAGCTTGGATTCACCGCCGCACCCGCAGCCCTTATTCCCACGTCGGCCCATGGGAATCGTTGGTATCGGCAGGGTGCTTTGAGGCCTCATTCGCCGGTTTTTGCCCGTTCTAAGGGCTTGCCGGAAGGCAATCGCTTGGGAATAATCCGGCTCCTTCAGGTTTATCCTACCAAGCCCATCAGGCCAGCCCATGTCCCAAGACTCCATCAAACCGATCAACGTCGCCGAGGAACTCTCCAACTCGTTCCTGGAATACTCGATGTCCGTGATCATCTCACGCGCATTGCCCGACGTCCGCGATGGCCTCAAACCATCCCAACGCCGCGTCCTCTACGCCATGCGCCAACTCGGCGTCACCCCCGGCAAGTCCCACGTGAAGTGCGCTAAAATCGTCGGCGAAACCATGGGTAACTTCCACCCCCACGGTGACTCCTCGATCTACAGCACCCTCGTCAACATGGGCCAGCCGTGGTCGATGCGTGAAATGCTCGTCGATGGCCAAGGAAACTTCGGCTCGGTAGAAGGCGACGCCGCCGCATCGATGCGATACACCGAGGCCCGCCTCCATCACCTCGGCATGGCCATGATGGATGACCTCGACAAAAATACCGTCGATTTCCAACCCAACTACGACGGCTCCCAACAAGAACCCACCGTCCTTCCCTCCGCCTTCCCTAACTTTCTCGTCAACGGCGGCACCGGCATCGCCGTCGGCATGGCCACCAACCTTGCCCCGCACAATCTCGGCGAAGTCATCGATGGCATTTGCGCCCAAATCGATAATCCCGCGATCACCCTCCCGGAATTGATGCATTTCATCAAAGGCCCGGATTTCCCCGTCGCCTGCGAAATCCGCGGCATCCGCGGCATCGAAAACTACTTCGCCACCGGCCGCGGCTCGATGCGCCTGCGCGGTAAAGTGGAAATCGAAGAACACGAAAACGGCCGATCCTTCATCGTCATCCGCGAGGTTCCCTACGGCGTCAACCGCGCCACCCTCCAAGAACGCATCGCCGAACTCGTCAACGAGAAATCCCTCACCGGCATCTCCGGCATGCGCGACCTCTCGGATGAGGAAACCCGCATCGAGATCGAACTGAAACGTGATGCCCGCCCGCAGGTCGTCGTCGCCCAGCTCTTCAAACTCACCTCGCTGGAAACCTCGTTCAGCGTCAACATGCTCGCCATCCATGAGAAACGCCCCAAGCAGTTCTCTCTCAAGGAGGCCATCGACGCCTACATCGAGCATCGCCGCGAGGTCATCATCCGCCGCACCCGGTATTTGTTAGGAAAAGCCGAGGAACGCGCCGAACTTCTCGAAGCCTTCCTGCTCGCGCTCGGCCACCTCGATGATTTCATCAAAATCATCCGCGAATCGAAAAACCGCGATGAAGCCCGCGAGCGCCTCGCCGCCTACCATTTCCCCCTCGCCACCGCCGAATCACTCGGCATCCTCATCCGCTCGCAAGCCGCCATCCAGGGCGACCGCTACGTGTTCTCCGAGCGCCAGGTCAACGCCATCCTCGAACTCCGCCTCTATCAACTCACCGGCATGGAGCGCGACAAGGTGAAGGGCGAATACGACGGCGTCCTCATCGACATCAAAGACCTGATGGACATCCTCGCCCGCGAGATCCGCGTGCTCACCATCATCAAAGACGAGCTCAAACTCATCCGCGACAAACACGCCACCCCACGCAAGTGCCCGATCCTCGCCGAAGCCGGTGAAGTCGCCATGGAAGACCTCATCGCCAACGATGCGATGATCGTCACCCTATCCCATCGCGGTTATGTCAAACGCACACCGGCCACCGAATACCGCCTGCAAGGCCGCGGCGGCAAGGGCCTCAAAGGCATGGAAACCCGCGCCACCGGCAAGGGTGAAGCCGATGATTTCATCGAGCACCTTTTCTCCGTCCAAGCGCACGATTACCTGATGTTCTTCACCAACACCGGCCGCGTCTATGTCGAGCGCGTGTTCGAACTCCCTGAAGGATCCCGCACCGCCATGGGCCGCAGCATCAAGAACGTGCTCAACCTCCAGCCGGAAGAAAAAATCGCCGCCCTGCTCCGCATCGAACGCGTCACCGACGACAACGGCAATGACATCACGTTCCGCGAAGACGCCGGCTTCGTCTTCTTCGCCACCCGCACCGGCAAGGTGAAGAAAACCCCGCTCAACGATTTCCGAAACTACCGCCAAGCCGGCATCATCGCCATCATCCTTGAGGAGAACAACGAACTCATCGGCGTTCGCCTCACCTCCGGTTCCGATGAAATCATCCTCGTCACCCACGAAGGTCTCAGCCTCCGCTTCCATGAGGACGACACCCGCTCACAAGGCCGCGCCTCAATGGGCGTGATGGGCATCCGCCCGCGCGATGAAGACTATGTCGTAGGCCTCGCGAAAGTCACCGAAGGCTGCACCCTACTCGTCGCCTCCGAAAATGGCCTCGGCAAGCGCACCCCATTCGATGATTACCGCCAACAAACCCGCGGCGGCAAAGGCATCATCACGATGAAGGTCACCGACAAAACCGGCCCGGTCGTCGGCGCGGTCACCGTCACCGATGCGGATGAACTCATGCTCATGACCTCCACCGGCCAGAGCATCCGCATCCGCGTCAGTGAAATCCGCGAAACCGGACGCAACGCCCAAGGCGTGAAACTCCTCACCCTCAAGGGTGCCGAAAAACTGCAAGACGTCTCACTCGTCATTCCCGACGGCGAAGATTCAGAAGGAGCCCTAACTTCCCCGGACGATTCCGAATCCCTGGACACCGACGGAGCGCTGGCTTCAGCTGGCGAGTCAGAAACCCCAGACACGGAATCCCCAGAAGACACCGACGCCGTCTAAAGCCCAATGCCTTTAAGGATTCGCGTTCGGGATCATTGCCACACCTAGGGATACTTCGCTTTGGCTCCAGGAGGGGCGAAACGTGTTCGCCCTGACCATGAAGTGCCAATGGGAAGCGCTTCTCCCATCTCATTGGCTTTCCATGGGCATCGGCGGACACGTTCCGCCGCTCCTTGAGGAGATTCGCTTTTTCATTTGCACTGCTTCGCCCTGAATCCTTAAAGGCATTGGGCTAAAGCCAGCGCTCCGTACCTATCACTATCAAACATTCGCTTCTTTCAACCACGCATCCATCCCACCTGCGACGTTGATCGCATTCTGGAAGCCATGTTTTTCCATCAGTTGGATCGCGCGCGCTGAGCGCCCGCCGGCTTTGCAATGCACATAGATCGTTTGATCCTTAGGCAGGGAACCCAACTGGCTTTCCAGTTCAGCCAGCGGGATCAACCGCGAACCGTCGATGTGCGCGACCTCATATTCCTCCGGCTGGCGGACATCGATCAGCAGACCCTCAAGGCCAGCGGCGATTTTTTCACGGAGTTCGGCGGTGGTGATGCTTTCCATATCGGTTGGGGTGAGAGTGCAATTCGAAGACGCGGTGGTTTCGGCGTTGGCGACGTGGTGGATTTCAGGATGATCCCCACACAGGCGGCATTGCGGATCGCGCTGCAAGGTGAGCGTGCGAAAGGCGCTTTGCAACGCATCATAGATAGTGAGCTTGCCCAATGGCACCGTACCAACACCTAACAACAACTTGATCGCCTCCATCGCCTGGATCGATCCGATGATGCCCGGCAACACCCCTAGCACCCCGGCTTCCGCACAGGACGGCACAGTTCCCGGGGCAGGCATTTGCGGCAAAAGACAACGATAACACGGCCCGCTAAGGTGTGGCGCAAACACCGACGCCTGCCCTTCAAAGCGGTGGATTGCGCCGTAAACCAAAGGTTTCTTCTGAAAAAAAGCGGTGTCGTTGGTTAGAAACCGGGTGGGAAAATTGTCCGAACCATCGACGATGATGTCATAGCCCGCCGCGATCTCCATCGCATTCTCCGGCGTAAAGCGCACCGCGTGCAGCTCCACCGTGACATGCGTATTCACCTCACGCAATCGCGCGGCCGCACTCTCAAGCTTCGGTTTGCCAATCCATGACTCCCCATGGAGGATCTGTCGCTGGAGATTCGACGCATCCACCACATCATCATCCACAAGGCCGAGGCGGCCCACACCCGCCGCCGCCAAATACAGAGCGGCCGGTGAACCCAACGCCCCGCTGCCAATCAACAACACCGAGGATTCCTTAAGCCGCAACTGCCCGTCCTTACCGACCTGTGGAATCAGCAAGTGACGCGAGTAGCGAAGAAGCTCGGCTTGAGAAAGCGTGACGGACATGACCCCCACAGCATGTGCCTATTTCCAGACGTGTCCAATGTGGAAACGAGAGGAAAAATTTCCCCTGTTGGTTTGAGCCCCTGCCGTTCTAGCCTGTCGCCATGTCCGAAGTAAAATCCACATTCCGACACCACCCCGGCGACACAACACCCGCTTTTTCGCTACCCGATGCGGATGACCA
>CAYRLT010000204.1:0-7150 GCA_964425095.1 uncultured Luteolibacter sp. | reverse complement strand
TGGCAGCAATGGGAAGTGCCGCAGTGGAGATTATTCAGCTTAGTTTTCCACACCGATCGGCTCCGGGAAATCGGCCACACTCTCCCGTAGGAAGCTCCGATTATGCACTTGCACGGTAGTCACCATCCCGGGACGCTGGTGCCGTGATTTCTCCTTGGGATGTCGTCGCTTCGGTACTGCCGGTTTATTTGCTGATTCTGGCGGGGGCGGCCTGTCGGAAAACCGGGATTTTCCGCAAGGAACACGATGATGGCGTGATGCGGGTGGTTTATACCGTGATGCTGCCCTGTTATATCCTCGATAAAATCCTTGGCAGCGAAGTGCTCAAAAGCGGCACCGTGGTTTTCAGTTCGATGGGCCTTGGCTTCGGATTGATCATCGTGGGCGTGGCGATTGGTGCGGTGGTGGGTAAAATCATCGGACTGGAGCGCGGCAGTGGGATTCGCACGTTCGCGCTTTCCGCGGGCTCACAAAATTTTGGTTTCACCGCCGCTCCAGTGGTCGAGATCCTGTGGAGCACCGGCGCGCTGGCCGTGCTTTTCATCCACAACATCGGCGTGGAACTGGCGTTGTGGTCGGTGGGCGTAATGATCATGAGCGGCGAGAAGGGCCTGCGCTGGCGCAAGCTGCTCAATGGCCCGGTTTTTGCGGTGATCGTCGGACTTACGCTGGTCTCGCTGGGGCTGGATGACTCATTCACCGGTCCTGCCCGCAAAGCGATGTCGATGCTTGGGCTGGGTGCTTTTCCAGTCGGGATTTTTATCACGGGTTGCATGATCATGGATTTGATCGGCTCGGAAAAGCCCTCTTTAAAAATCATCGTCGCCTCGTCACTGGTGCGTCTGATGATTGTTCCCGCGGTGTTTCTCGCCGTCGCCAAATTCTTGCCGCTGGCCGATGAGTTGCGGCAGGTGATCATCGTGCACGCCGCAATGCCCGCGGCCGCGACGCCGATCATCCTGGCCCGGATGTATGGCGGACGGCCAGCCATCGCCGTGCAAATCGTCGTTTTCACCACGATCCTGAGTCTGTTCACCTTGCCATGGATCATCACTCTGGGCTGCGAGTGGATTGGGTTGAAACCCGTATTGCCATGAGCGGCTGGATTGCCTTTGAATTAGCCAATGAAAGCCATCGGAGCACGCCAGTTTCTTCCTGTCACAGATCCCGACTGCCTCGTGCAGTTTGAAACGGAAACCCCGGAGCCCTGCCCGCTAGATTTGTTAGTCCGGGTCCGCGCCGTCGCCGTGAATCCGGTGGACACAAAAATCCGCAGTTCTCTCGGAGCAGGCCCGCATGACCCGCCACGCATCCTCGGTTGGGACGCAGCGGGCACAGTGGAGGCCGTCGGCTCGAAGGTCACCACGTTCTCCCCCGGCGATGAGGTTTTTTACGCCGGCGATCTCACGCGGCCCGGCTGCAATGCCGAGTATCAAGCGGTTGATTCCCGACTCGTCGCGCACAAACCGAAATCCTGGTCGTTTGCGGAAGCCTCCGCCATTCCGTTGGTGGCTCTCACCGCATGGGAATTGCTCTTCGAGCGCATGGGCGCGGACCCTAACGGAAAAGATCACGGCAAGGCCTTGCTCATCATCAACGGCGCCGGTGGTGTCGGCTCCGCGCTGATTCCATTGGCACGGGCGGCCGGGCTGACCGTCGTGGCCACCGCTTCTCGGCCGGAAACCCGTGCTTGGTGCGAATCGTTAGGTGCTCATCACGTCATCAACCACCGCGAACCCTTACGCCCGCAAGTCGAGGACTTGGGCATCAACGCGTTTCCCTTCATCGCCAATCTTTTCAACACCGAACTCTACTGGGAAACCACCGCGGATCTCATCGCACCGTTGGGAGCGCTCGGCTTGATCGTCGAGCCTCGTGAGAAACTCCACATCGGCGATCCACTCAAAGCGAAGTGCGTGCGAATCGCATGGGAATTCATGGCTGCCCGCGCGAAATTCCAAACGCCGGACATGCACCGCCAAGGCGAGATTCTCGCCGATCTCGCCTTGCTCTGCGATTCCGGGGATTTTCCGAAAATCCACACCCGTGTTTTCGATGGACTTACGATCGATAACCTTCGCGAGGCTCATGCCGCAATGGAAACCGGCAGCGCCCACGGCAAGTGGGTGCTTGAATTGAACGCACAACCTTTGAACTCCTGAGATCCCTTCATGGCCGCGCACACCGAGCAATTTTCCGTTAGGAGCCATGGCAAGGGGACCATCGAAATCACCCGGGAAACCGCGGCGATCGTCGCCCGCTCCGGCATCCGCTCTGGCACCGTCACCATTTTCGTGCGACACACCAGTGCCAGCCTGGTCATCATGGAAAACGCCGACCCCAGTGCGCGTCGGGATTTGGAGCGGTTTTTCGATCATCTGGTGCCGGAGGACACGCCATGGTTCATTCACACTCAGGAAGGGCCCGACGACATGCCTAGCCATATTCGCATGGCGCTCACTCGCAGCAGCGAGGTCATTCCCGTCATCGGCGGGCGCATGGCGCTCGGCACTTGGCAGGGCATCTTTCTGTTCGAACACCGCCGTGCACCCCACCACCGCGAAATCGCCGTCAGCGTGGTGGGAGATTGAAGGCAATTCTGAATTCGCCTCAAGGAGCGGCGATGCATGATCGCCGACGTCCATGGGGAACAATGACAAGCCGGTTCCTCACCTCATTGCCTTCTCATGGGCATCGGCGAACACCCGTCTTCGCTGCGCTACGCCGGGCAAGCTGTTCCGCCGCTCCGTGCTTCCATTTGCACTTTATTGATGTATCTTCCATGCATCGAATCTTCCATGGTGATACGCACAGCAAAACAATCGGCTATCTGCTCTGGATTTTCGGATTCACCGGGGCCCATCGGTTTTATTATGGAAAACCCATCACCGGAGCGATCTGGTTTTTCACGCTTGGAATGTTAGGGATTGGTTGGCTCTATGACTTCTGCACGCTGAATCTCCAGGTGGACGAGCGGAACCGTGGGTGAAAAGAAAAGTAGTCTAGGACTTCAGTCCGTTCTTTTGAGCGAAGAACGGACTGAAGTCCTAGACTACTATTAACCTTCTAAAGGTCCGATTTCTGCGATGGCGGGTTGCTGGTCTAAAAACACCTCGCGGGCTATTTCTTGGATTGCGGCATCGGTTACGGACAAGACATCGTCGCGCCATTTGGCGGGTGATGGGATATGACCGAAATCCAACACGCCTTCGCCAGCCCATGCAGCATGGGCGGAGGTGGTCTCGAAGGCCAACTTGCTTTGGGCAATTGCTAGGCGCTTGGCACGATCGAGTTCTCCGGGCTGCGGACCATGGGTGGCGAGATCCTTGATTTCCCGATGAATACATTCGAGCGCTTCATTGCGCGCTTCGGGATCGAGTCCGGCGTTGACCTCGAAGGCTCCAGTTTCATCGAAGAATGAAACATCACAGCCGATCTGATAGCATAGCCCGCGTTCCTCGCGGAGTTCGAGAAAGAGGCGCGAGCTGGCAGTCTCGCCGAGCATCATGCTGAGCAGGCGCAGCGCATGGCGGCTCTCCGAGTGGCGGCCCGGCGTGTGCCAGGCAAGCGAGAGCTGGAGTTGATCGGTTTCGCGGCGGTCGATGATGTTGCCAGTAACCGCCGGATCGCGGACGAATGGCGCGCTGGTTTCACCTGCTTGAAACGCCGGCGGCAAATGAGGCATGATGATCTCCATCACCTCGTCCGCCGTGAATGGCCCGGCCGCGGCGATCACCACATCGTTGCGGAAATGGTGGCGATTCCGAAAATCCAGCAATGCTTGGCGATCGATCCGGGCGATGGATTCCAGCGATCCGGAGATCGCATTGCCGAGCGGATGATCGCCCCACAAGGCCTTTGAAATCAGGTCGCCGATGTGGTCCGCCGGCGACTCGCGGTACATCGTGATTTCCTCGCCGATGACTTCGCGTTCGAGTTGGATTTCCGCTTCGGGAAAGGTCGCGTGCCAGACCATGTCGGATAGCACATCGGCGAGCACGGGTAACAGCTCCGCTTCTCCGCGTCCTTCATAAACGGTTTGGTCCTCCGAGGTGCAGGCATTGAGTTGGCCGCCGGCGTTTTCAATTTCAAAGCTTAGCTCACGCGCGCTGCGGCGGTCCGTGCCTTTGAAAACCATGTGCTCGACGAAATGTGCGAGCCCGGCGGGCAAGTCCGCCTCATCGCGGCTGCCTGCGGGAATGTGGATGGTGAGCGCGGCGCATTCCGAATCCGCCACGGTGGCCACTGCCAGTCGCGGGCCGCCGGGGATCTGCCGCCATTCATAGGTTGCCTTGCTCATAGATCTGTTATTTCAGCAACGCCTCTGCTAGAATGAGGTCGGCTTGGGTGGTGATTTTCAGATTGGGATGCCGGGATTCGATGAATTTCACCTTGGCTCCGATGGCTTGCACGGCGGAAACCTCGTCTGTAACTATCAGATTATTGGCGACCACAGCCGCATAGGCATCACGCAGCAGTGAAATTTCGATCACCTGCGGAGTCTCCATGCACCAAAGATTTTCGCGACAGATCGCATCGGCGCTGAAGTCGTCCGCATCCGAGCGTTTCATCGTCTCGGTGGCACGGCGAGCGAGGGTGGCCGCCTGATGCTCGATCGCAGCCGCCACGCAGCGGTCGATGTCATCCGGCGCAACCAATGGCCGTGCGCCGTCGTGCACGGCGACGAATCGTGTTTCCGGGCTCAGTGCGGCAAGTCCGCAGGCCACCGAATCCTGGCGGTCTGCTCCGCCGTCCGTGCGCGTTACGGGTTTGGTGAAATCCACGCCATCGAGCAAACTCCAGCGGTCATCCGGGCATACGAGCACCACTGACGAAATCGAATCCGCCGCAAGAAATGCTTCCAGCGTCCGCTGCAACACCGGTTTCCCCCCGAGAGTGGCCGCGAGTTTGTCGAATCCCATGCGCCGACTGGAGCCCGCCGCCACGAGGATGGCGGTGCAGAATGGCAAGGGTGATACGTCGGACATCGGCTGGCGGTGTGAAAGCGCCGCGATTCATAACAGGCGGAATCGCGCGCCGGAAGCGGCAAGTTGCGGGAACCAGCGGATTTGCTGCAAAGCGGCGGGTGGTATGGGGCATTTTTTTAGGTCGACGGTTTTCGGCTGAGCATTTGTCAGCGGAAGGAATGGGATCCGCTGTTTGATTTCTTTTATTCGTGCCATGACTGGTATATCGCTCACTTTGAGTCGGCCACCGGAGAACTGTTATGGAAACTCATGAAAACACGAACCACAACCCGCCCGAGCGCAAGTGGACCAGAGCACGCCGTGTTTCCGCCATCACCACCGGAATCATCATCCTGATTTATGGTGGGTTCTTCCGTTGGGCTTTCACAACGCCATGGCTGGAACACTCCGGCGGGGTGGTTTCCATGGCGTTTATCTTCAGCGTGCCTTTCGCATGCGGGGTGCTTGGAGTGGCGATCGGCCGCATCGCAGGCAGCGATAGGTGGGCTTTGTATGCCTTGGGGATTCCATTCGTAGCGCTGATGATCGGACTGATTGTTTCCATGGTGACCGGATTTGAGGCGGCGATCTGTGTGATCATGGCATTACCGATTCTGATGGGAGGTGCCGCGCTGGGCGGATTGCTTGCCCATGCGTTTTTGCCCAAGAACCGACCACGCCAGCATTTATATGTGACACTAGCGGTCTTTATCCCATTCGTCGCAGCGTGGATCGAGGGCTCGATGGATTGGCCGAGCGAAATGAAGGCGATCACCAATACCATCGTCATCGAAGCCTCAGTGGAGAAAGTCTGGCCGGAAATCGCCAGTGTGGAAGCCATCCCTGCCGAACAGATCCGCGATAGCTGGATCTATTGGATCGGGTTTCCCAAACCGATCGCCGCCACACTCGACCATGATGGCGTGGGTGGCGTCCGGATTGCGACATTCGAGCGCGATGTTTCATTTTTCGAGGAAGTCACAGAGTGGGACAAGCCGCGCAAGCTGTCGTTCACTATCCACGCCGATCCGGAGTTCATTCCGCAGTCGGCCTTTGATCAGCATATTATCGTCGGCGGACGATTCTACGATGTATTAGATGGCACCTACGAAATCGAGAGGCTCGGGCCAGATCGCTGCCGTCTGCACCTGACCAGCAATCACCGCTTAAGCACCCGTTTCAACGCCTATGCGGCATGGTGGAGCGAAAAGATCATGGATCAAATTCAAGGATCAATCCTGGAAGTGATCCGCACCCGAGCCGAAGTAAAATAAAACGCGCGCCAATTTGGCTCCGACATCGTGCCAAACAGTCATGCCGTGCTCGTCGATGACCTGCATAGGGCCAGATTGTGGCGGTCTTTCGCCATGATAGACGATGTCTCAAAGCCCCGAGTGAGACGCCGACCGACGAAAGTGAATCGAGCACACTTTGGGTTATGCCGAATTGACATCGAACGCCTGCGGGGTTTGGTTATGGATTCGTGCATCGTCAAATTCAACTAATCTCCCTGCTTCTCGCCTCACTTTGTTTGCTAGTAGTTGGATGCGGCAAGAGCGAGGCGGAAAATCTATCGCCCAATCCCGATCCGCCCGCGGAAGTCGGACGAGGTTTTAAGGTGATTCACGTCTACGTGGCGCTGTGCGACAACGCGTCTCAGGGCATTGCTCCGGTTCCGGCAAAGATTGGCAATGGCGATGATCCCGCCAACAACCTTTACTGGGGTTGCTCGGACGGCTCGCGGCTGGTGTTTTCGAATAGCAAATCCTGGAAAAGTCTCAACGCGGGAAAAGTCGATGGACGTCCGGAAATCTTAGAGCGGCTGGTCTTCCAGCATCGGAAAACCAAGGCGATTCTCGTTGTAGACGCTTGGCGTGGCAAAGAGATCAAGTCCTGCATCACGGAGTTTTGCAAATCGCTGGCGGGGCAACACTACGAGAGCCTTGCTGTGAATCTCGCTGACAAGGACTGTCGACTGAACCTTGCCGGAGGAGCGGACTTCCTGACCTTCATCGGTCACAATGGCCTGATGGAATTTCAAGTGCCCGAGTATCCCGCGAATCCGAAGCGCAAACAGCCTGTGTATGCCGCCGTGTTGTGCTGCAAGAGCAAGGACTTTTTCTCAGGCCATCTGAAAATAGCAGGGGTGAAATCAGTTGTGATGACCGCTTCGAACATGTATC
>CAYRLT010000203.1:0-1606 GCA_964425095.1 uncultured Luteolibacter sp. | reverse complement strand
CCAACTTGAGTCGGGCGGATCGATCATCGATCAACACGCGCGCCGAGACATCCACCGCATCGCGATCGCGCGACACATGGAAGGTGAGGTCGATGCGGGATTTCTTGCCGGCAAAGCGCACCCAGAGAGCGGCGCGTTCGGGGCCTTTCTCCAGTAACTCCACTTCGGTGATCGTCCAGCGTTCGCGGATCGTCTTGAGCAGGAACGAATCAGGCTCCTCCCCCATGCCGCCCCATGAACCCCATGGGTCATCGAAGAGCACGGCTTGCAGTCCATTGCCCGCAAAAAACTTTTTACCTTGATGGAAGAACTGCACGCCGCTTCCACCCTTCTTCGCCTCGACGCGCCAGATCTCGTTGGAAATCGAACCGGGCTTGGCTTTCACCGGGTTTTTCACGGCGACGGTTTTGGCCCCTTCGACCCAGCCAAGCTCCACCACATTCCAGCCGAAGGCTGGAAGGCTGACTGGCATGACCACCCGCTTGCGCCACGGAAACTCCTCGAAGCACGAGTGCTCGGTGCGAATGGTTTGGAAAGAAACCGGCTTGCGATTCATGCCCAGCACCTCGACCGGCACTTCAGCAGCGCGGTGGGTGTAGTTTCCCATCAGCGGGCGGTAGTCGAGGGAACCTTCCAACTCGATCTGTCCGTTATAAGGGAAAGGATGTGGATTCCATACGAGCGCCGTGACGGCTGATGGATGATCCTTGGGCGGCTTGCGGGTGAGCGTGGTGTCAATGTCGGCGGCGAGCGCGTTGAGCGCATCTAACTCCGTTTCCGCGGCCTCGTGCAGGATGGAGCCGAGCGAGGCGATCTGATCGTCCATGGCCCGCTCGATGCTCGAGCCGGGGAGGATGTCGTGAAAGGAATTGAAAAGCATCACCTCCCAGGTCTTCGAGAGGTCGGCCGCCGGGCGACCCTGGGAAGCGGAGACGATTGCATCGGTCGCCTCGGCACTCGCCAGCAAGGCCTCGCTGCGGCGGTAGGGAAATTTGAACTTCGCCACGGAGGAATAACAACCGCGCAGGCAGTAGTTGAGCTCGCCCTTGTGCGTCGGGATCAGGTCCTCACCCTTGCGGGCGATTTCCTTGCGCAGCGCGTCATTGAGTTGGTGCAGTCCCGAGTGAACGACCTTCACCTCGGGATGCTTGGCCGCCCATTCGCGGATCTCGAGCAGGTGTCGCCGCGAGGGACCGCCGCCATGGTTGCCGAGACCATAGAAGCACGGGATGTTTTCCAGACGGCTCGCGGCATGAACCTTCATCACCTCGTCCAGCAGTTCGAGCATGTTGTAGCGTTCGTTTTGGTAGGAGACCGTCGGGGCGCGCTGCGCCAGAATCCGCGCACCGCCGTCGCCCACCCACCAGAACGCATGCTCGGCGAGAGTGACGACCTTGTAGCTTGGCCGGCTGAATGCAAAGAAGTTGATGCCGCTGGCCGCGAGGATTTCCGGAAGGCCCGCCGTGTGGCCGAACGAATCGGCCTGCCAACCGGCGGTGACCGCCTTGCCGAAGCGCGATTTGAAATAGCGCTGACCGTGAGCATACTGGCGCACGAGTGTCTCGGCACAGGGAAGGTTGGTGTCGGGCTGGATGTAAGTGCCGCC
>CAYRLT010000202.1:0-9227 GCA_964425095.1 uncultured Luteolibacter sp. | reverse complement strand
CTCTGTCCGTCTCTCGCGCCTTCGCATTCCGCTCGGCGTCCGATACCACGCTTGCTTCCTCTTTCTTGGCGACCACTGGCAAGAAGCGCGCCAATGTTCCAGGATCTTGTTGAGCCGGTGTGATCCAAATCCGGTTGATGACGTGGAAACAGGAGACTTTGATTCGCTGCGCTCACCCCTCGCGGGGCTCCCCTCCGGGGACTCTATGTCCGCTACACTCCCATTCCCAGCTTCCCTGGAAACCCTATTTGTCGCTCTGCCCTGCCCTCAGACACCGGGCGGACCTCCACGCCAGACCATTTCGGCCTTTCGGTGTTGCCCTCGCCATTTCTAACAAGAAGGTTCCCCCATCAATAAGCATTTCGAGGCTCAATTACACGGCTTTACGACCTGCTGCCTACGCTTGAAGACGCCATTTCTGCACGCCGACCAAGGCTCGCTTCGGGTGGGTGGTCAACCCTTTCCGGGCGGGTTGGTTCCCGCCGGGTTTCAATAGAGTCTTTCAGTCGCTCGTTAGTTTGACGTTCTCCTTTCGGTTAGTTGTTTTGGTTTACGAGCGCCATCCCCGTCTCTCAGGGCTTTGGCTGGCGCCAAGAAATTTGCTTTTGGCGAACATGTGGCTCCTGAAACCGCAGTTGGGACCGACCAGCCTGCCTGTCGAAGCCTTGGCGAAGACTGGAGGGCGGGGAACAGGAGGTAACCCTCTGCCGTTACGCGCGGCGGCGGCGCAGCAGGAAGAGAACGCCGATGCCGCCGATCAAGGCCGCATGCGACTCCGGCACGGCCATCAGGACCACGTCGTTTCCTCCCGTGAACGAAGGGGTGATGGCTTCGCTGTTTCCGAAATAGCTGATGGTAAAATGTTGTCCGCCGAAGGTGTAGGTGCTTCCGTTGACCGGAGCATTGCTGAACACGCCGTTGATCGCATCCATACCGTCATCGGCAATAATAAAGAACAAGTCGCCGTGGGTCGGGGTGAACACTCCCGTTGTGACTGAGAGAAGTCCACCGAGCGTGACTGAACCGATGACATTGAGTTGATCGTAGCCACCGATGCCGGGAGTGGTGCTGCCGAGCTCTATCTCGAGTGAGGACCCGGATTGCAGGTCGATATTACCCAGGTTGTTTAGGATGCCCGCACTGTTGCCCGGAGCGAGGATGCCTTGGATGGTGGAGGAACCCTTGATGGTGCCTATCCCGCTGACGACCTGGGAGTTCCCAACCGTAAGGCCGCTTGCCGAGGCATCAAGGATGGCTCCGGTTGATCCCACAGTTCCGACGATGATATTCGTGCTGGCGATGGTTCCGATGCTGGTGAGTTCCAAAGTGCCGCCATTGATCGTTGTGGAGCCGGTGTAGGTGTTCGCACCGCTGAGAGTCACGGTGCCTGAACCGGACTTGGTAAGTGCGGTACCTGCGCCGCCAAGTTTGGCGCTAACAGTTCCGGACTGAACCGCATAACCGCTGCCGGTGAGCGTGCCACCGGAACCGATGATACTGCCGTTGACGAGCGAGACGGCACCCACCGTGTCGCTGAAGTTGCCGATGGCGAGCGTTCCGCCGTTGGCGGAGACCGCCGCGGCGTCCGCGAGGCGGTTGCTCGCATTCAGAGAAAGGATGCCGCTGTTGAGATTCACCGCCGTCGCTCCGGAAAGTCCGACCAAGTGTGTGTTACCGGTGGTGACAATCATCGTGCCTGCGCCGAGGTTCGCGTTCACCGTGCCGCCACTGAGACCGTAGGTGCCGGCGGTGATTGTACCGGTGCCATTCAAGGAACCACTACTCATGTTGAACACGCTGACGGTGTCCGAGAAAGCGCTGGTGTCGAGGGCTCCGCCCGCCACTGTGACAGGCGCTGCATTGTCGATCCGATTGCTTGCTCCGAGAAGGAAAGTGCCGAAGTTGATGTTGATTCCGCCAGTGGTCGCCAGTGTGTTTGACAGCTTGATGGTTCCCGTGTTACCATCGGAACCGATGGTGATCGCCTTGTTGTTGGTGGTCCAGGTGCCGGTGAAATCCACCGTGCCGCCCGTGGCAGCTAGCAGGGTGGTCGTGTAATTGGCCGCCGTGGTGTTGAGGGTGATGGCTCCGGAATACGTCGAGATGCCGGTGGTGTTGCTTCCGCCGATGGTGGCGTTGTAGGCGACGGTGTTAATCAGGGACCCGACACTGATGGCACGGGCCACGGTGAAGGCTCCGTTGACCAGAAGGGACGGAGCATTGCCGACGAGAGTGGAAGCATCTCCGAGAATTACGGCCGAAGTCGCGTTACCCAACGCTCCGTTGCTGCCCCTGGGAGCTGCCGCGCCGACCGCCAGGGTGCCCGCACTGATGGTGGTGGAGCCGGAGTATGTATTCGCGTTGGAGAGTTTCCATGTTCCTGTCCCACTTTTCAAAAGTGATACAGTGGCGGTTTTATTGGACCCACCTCCGGAACTATTGCCGTTGATGATGCCGGAAACCAGGCCGTTCGCACTTCCACCTAAAGTTAGGGTTTTCGCCCGTGTGGCGTTGACCTGATTGCTGCTGATATTACCCGCAATTGTGAGAAGTTGGCCATTGGTGCCGCTATTGTTCGTAAAACTGTATGAGCTGGCTGACGTGGTCGTCCCCAGCGTGATGTTTGCATTGATCACCTGATTCGTCGCAACCAAGGAATTGATGATAATTGCGCCACTGTCATTCAGCGTGATCGTGCCGGTCCCCACAGCCGTTCCCAAGGTATAAGCCGCCGCGCTGGCGGTATCGAACAGGATGGTGTCGATCGTAATGGCACCGGTTGAAACCGTTGTATTGCCACTCGCTCCACTGAATGTGGCGGTGTTGCCGGAGCCGGGAACCGGACTGGATGTCCAGTTTGTGGTAGTTCCCCAAGTATTGCTGCTTGTGCCGGTCCAGGTCGCGTTCGCGGCCTGGGCTCTGTAGGATCCGAGAAGGGTGATCGCGGAGACAGAGAGAATGCTGGCTAGGCGATGCGATAACCGACTCGCAATGGCAGTGGCAGCGGCATTGAACACTCTGATTGTTAGAGACTTTCTTTTGGCGAGCATGTGGCCCGCGTCCTCACGGCTGGCGAATCGTTGAATAGGTTTCATGGGGGGCGTAGTTTAGAGAGCGGTCCTTTATGGATGCGCAAGAGGGGGTGACATTACGGGGAAAGTGAGTTTTACATAAGTCGTGAGACTCATGATCTCGCCTAATGATGTTTCGCAAACCCTGTACGCGGATTCATTAGTCCCGCTGCAGCAACTCACGGGCAATGATGCCCACCTCAACCCAGCGGATGAGAGGTTTCACGGGTGGGGGTTGAGTGAGTTGAAAGTTGAGGGTTGATCGTAAGAGTCGAACCGATCAATCTTTGTCTTTCCATCAACCCTCATCTTCCATCCCGTGACTCCCATCACCATATCCGAACTCAAAGAACTAGCCGGAGAAACTCCCGTTGTGGCGGCCATCCACGCCCAGCTCCAGTCCCGTGCCACCCGCAAAACCAAGGCGGATAAACCTTATCTCGAACTCGCCTTCGCGGATTCTACCGGCCATTTCACGCTTAAGGTTTGGTCGGACTCACCGATCTATCAGGAGGCCGATGCCATGCCCACCGGTGAGGTTTTCCGGCTTGAAGCCAAGTGGACGCAGAATCAATACGGGTTTGATGCCCGTGATATCACATTCCATCGACCCGACGACGAGGCCCTCGGCGACTTCTACGCCGGTGATGCGGCCACCCGGAAAAAGCAGGATCTTGATTTTGCGGAAATCCAGCGGCTGTGCGAATCCATCGTCGATCCCCGGTTGCATGCGCTCTGCCAATTGTTTTTCACACAACTTGGCGATCGTTTTCGCCGCACCGCCGCGGCGAAAAAGAATCACCACGCCCGCCGGGGCGGGCTTGTCGAGCACGTCGCCCAGATGATGCGTTCCGCCGCGGCGCTCTGCCCGGTTTATCCCGAGCTCAACCGCGATCTTGTGCTATCAGGCGTGCTATTTCACGACAGCGGCAAGTTATGGGAAAACTCCTATCCTGAGCATGGCTTCGCACAAACCCTGAGCATCCACGGTGAGATGTTAGGCCATATCCCGCTCGGCATCGAGTTGGTGAACAAGCTCTGGCGCGATCTGATGGAATCCGCCGATACAGCAGCGTGGGTAGAGCTCAAACCCAGCTCGGAGGACACCCGTCTGCACTTGCTCCACCTCATCGGCAGTCACCACGGAGAGCACGCCTTCGGGTCGCCGGTTCTGCCTCGCACGCCCGAGGCCTTCGCTCTGCATTACATCGATAATCTCGATGCCAAGCTTGAAATGATCCGTGTCGCTTACACCCAGACGCAGGAAATCGTGCCTAACATTTTTGAGCGAATCTTCCCATTACCGACGAATCTGGTGAAGCCGCTGGCGAGTTTTGTTCTGCCGGGGTAGGGCGTGGCCGCCGTGCCGCGCCCACTCGTCCGCCGCATGGCGGTGCGGATGTGAGGCGCTCGAGGAAGCGAAACCCAAAGCACGAAGCATTCACTTTCCCTGTGCAGCACACGCTCAGGCGATCAGTGGGCGGACCGGGCCGGGTCCGCCCTACCGGGTGACTCAGGGGCAGCGGCAGGTGGGGTCAGGCCTTTGAGAATTCGGTCGCGGACATCGTTTTCGATGATGCGGGCGCTGGCCAATTCATTGGCGAGTTTTTTGGCGCTGGCCAATTCGATATCGGTGGGTTTGCGGGCCTCCGTTTGGGGTGGGCGCATTTCGAGATTGGCGATGACTTTTTCCATGCCCGGAGAAATTTCCGGGGGAATGAGATTGGCAATTTCCGGTTTTTTGCCGCTCTGGGGACCGGAGGGGATGGCCGGCAATTCACCCTGTTTGAGGGTGGTGAGCGTTTGAAAATCCGCCGTGTAACCGAGTTTGAGAAAATTCTCGTAATTCGAGCGAAGGCAGTTGCGGATGATTTTCTCACGGACCGGTGGCTCGTCGCGGTCAGTGTCGGACGCAAATATCTTCTCTTCGATGCCCATGCCACGGTTGATGGAGTCATCCGGCTCCACCCCAAGCGTGTTCGCTTCAGCGATCAGACCGATGGCGCGGATCAGCGATTTGTGTGCGTCCTCGGCGGAAAATTGCCGGAAGAACGAGCTATCGCTGGTGATCGATTGGAGTCCTGAGAAGATGACGTTTTTGCGCTGATATTTTTTGAAGTGTTTGAGACCGATGAGGCATACGATCAACAATGCGATCAGAAACGCGGCGCGGCTAATGATATAACGTGGGCTTGGGGCTTCCATGGTGAGTTAAGTCCAGATCGATTTGGGTTTTTGGGAGGGCTTGGGCGGAGCCTCGAAAATCTTGCGCTCGCGGCAATTGAAAAGAGCTTCCTCGCGGGTGATGAGATTGGCTTCAAGAAGGGCGGCGATACTTTCATCGATGGTGCGGTTGCCATCGCGTTGACCGATCTCCATGAGGCCGACGATCTGCTCCAGTTTGCGCTCGCGGATGCAGTTGCGCATGCCGTAGGTGGGGACCAGCACTTCACTGGCGAGCACGCGCCCTTCGCCGTCCGCACGCGGGATGAGCCGCTGGCAGACGATGCCTTGGAGCGCACTCGCGAGTTGAGCGACGATTTGAGGTTGTTGGTCGGCAGGGAAGACATCGACGATGCGATCGATCGTTTGCGGGGCGTCGGACGTGTGGAGGGTGGAGAGCACGAGGTGGCCGGTCTCGGCGGCGGTGATGGCGATACGGATGGTCTCGAGATCGCGCATTTCGGAGACAACGATCACGTCCGGGTCTTGGCGAAGCGCTTGGCGCAGGGCGCGTGGGAAGCTTTTGGTATCGCCGCCGATTTCACGTTATTTGATGAGACAGGAGCTATGCTGATAGCTGAATTCAACAGGATCCTCGATGGTGACAATCACCCCGCTGCGAGTTTGCGAGATGAGCTTCACCATGGAGGCGAGCGTCGTGGATTTTCCTGAGCCGGTGATACCGGTGACGAGGATCAGCCCACTGCGGAGATTGCAAAATTGGCGGACGATGTCGTGATGGCCGAGGGTTTCGAGTTCGGGGATGTCTTGGGAAATGTAACGGAAGGCGGCTTCGACGTTGCCGCGCGCCATGTGGACATTGCCGCGAAAGCGGCCGATGCCATTGACTTGCAGCGCGTAGTCGAGCTCCAACTCCTGCTCAAGGGTCGCGCGTTGCGATTCTGTTAGGCTGTCAAAAATCAGGTTGCGAACGGTTTCCGGATTGAGGATTTCCTCATCAAGCGGGGAAATCGTACCATGGACGCGGGCGCAGGCGGGTGCCCACGCGCTGAGATGCAAGTCAGACCCGCCCATTGCAACGGCGGCTCTGAGGTATTCGGTGATGTCTCGAATCATGACTTGGGGGAATTATCCAGTAATTCCTCGCATCGCGCGATCAAAATCCTGGGGTCTTGCACAAGCAGAGCGGGCAATTACCGGATCGATGAACCCCTGCTGGGTGGAGGCTACGAGGTAATCCAGCATCGAGCAATTGGTGGGACTGTTCGCTTTATGGAGGTGATCGTGGAGTTCGGTGAGTTTGTTTTCGAGAATCCAACGGCGGGTGGTCGCTTCATTCTGAAGGTATTCGAGGGCGGGAAAAAGGCCGCCGCCGAGGCGAGGAAGGAGGTGCTGGGAAAGGATGCCGACAAGCTGGGAGGCGAGCAGGCTGAGCGTGCCGGCACTTCCCGGGCCCAGCAAGTTTATCAATCGATCCACGGTCTCGACCACGCTGCTGCTGTGGAGGGTGGAGATGACCAGGTGGCCGGTTTCCGCCGCTTGAAGGGCAGTGATGGCGGTTTCCGCATCGCGGATTTCCCCGAGGAAGAGAATGTCCGGGTTTTGGCGGAGGGCGGCGCGCATGCCGGTCGCGAAGGTTTTCGAGTCTTGCCGGATTTCGCGCTGGGAGAACAACGAGCGCTCGTTTTCAAATAGATATTCGATCGGGTCTTCGAGTGTGACGATGTGACGGGCGAAGTTGTGGTTGATCCAATCCAGGCAGGACGCGACGGTGGTGGACTTGCCGGAGCCGGTCGGACCGGTGATGAGAATCAGGCCATAGCGGCGGCGCATCCAGGATTCGAGCAGGTCGACGGGCAGACCAAGCCGCGCGAAGGGAGGGATGTCATTGCGGATGGGCCGCATGACGGCAGCAAGGCGGCCGAGCGTGTGGTAGAGGTTCACCCGAAGGCGTTTGCCTTCGGGGATGCGCCAAGAGACGTCTGCTTCCGGATGAGTGGCGGGGTCGATCCCAAAGGATTGCCAGAATTCATCGAGCGCCTGGCGGGTAACGGGGCCGTGGTGAAGAATGACCACCTCACCCTCGCGCCGGATGCGAGGCGGCTCACCTTCAACGATGAAGACATCGGTGGCCTGGCCTGAGAAGGCATCTCGAATGAGTTGAGTGAGAACTGAATTCATGGGGCTACGAGAGAGAATGCCGCAGACTGTGGCAAGCAGTTATGAAATGCCAGAGGCGATGGCAGGCATTGCCATGGTTTTGTGTGTCTGCGGGACAGTGAAGATGGCCCCGGTGAGCTGCCAGCAAAAAAGAGGGCGCGTTAAAATCGAGCGAGTGACCTCATTTCGCTCCGGGGCGAAGACGCCCGGGCCACTGTGGCGCGGGCGTCTCCACCCTGCCGCCATCTGCTCGCGACTGATCTTTCTTTAAGCTGCGGAATTTTCGGGCGTGGGAGCGTCTTTGGGGAGCGTGATGAGGAATTTGGTTTCGCGGCCGGGGACGGAGGTGACGGTGATGGTGCCGCCGTGGGCTTCGATGGCGCGTTTGACGATGGATAGGCCGAGGCCGGTGCCTTTGATCTCGCGCTGTGAGTGATGCTTTTCCACTCGATAGAAGCGGCGGAAAATGTGGGGGAGGTCGGCGCTGGGAATTCCGATGCCGTTGTCGGCGATCCAAATGCGATGGCAGTCCGCTGCATTTTCGCAACCGATCTCGACTTTGAGTCCGGGGTGAGGGTTTTGTTTGAGTGCGTTTTCGACGAGGTTGAAGAGCACCTGGGTCCAGTAGAAACGATCGCCCTGCAAGGTGAGGGTTTCATCCGACATGGTGACGGCGATGGCGGCGCTTTGGTTGCGGATAACGGATTCGAGGCGCTCGAGGATGTCGTTGATGCAGGAGCGGAAGCGAAAGGGTTCGACTTTGAGTGAGCTGGCTTCGCCGGATTCGAGGCGGGAGATGACGAGCATGTCCTCGACAATGCGCGAGATACGGTCGGCGTGTTTGCGCATGACGGAGAGGAAACGGCGGGTCATTTCCGGATCTTCGAGCATGTTGTCGTCCAACAAGTTTTCGAGATAGCCGTTGATGATGGCCATGGGGGTGCGCAATTCGTGGGAAGCGTTGGCGACGAAATCTTTGCGGATTTGTTCGGTTTGGTGTTCGGTGGTCATGTCGCGGATGATGACGCGGGTGGTGGAAAGAGTGCCTTCCAGAGAGGGGATTCGGGCGGCGTCGATCATCCACGCGTTGATGCCACGGGTCTCCAGATCTCCGAGAGGAGAGGCTTGCTGGGTGAGGAGGACGCGGGATTGCACGGGCTCGCCGGATTCAAGACAGCGGAGCAAGGAGTCAGAGAGGCGGGGATCGAGGAAGATTTCACGGACCGGGCGGTTGACCAGATCGCGGCAATTGAAAAGCTGGTGGGCGGCGGAGTTGGCGAATCGGATGTTAGATTCCGAATCGATGAGCAGGAAAGCATCGCTGAGGGCGTCGAGCAGGCGGTCGCGTTCTTCGCGGGCTTGTTGGAGATCGGATTGGAAGCGGCGTTTCCAATCGGTGATGTTGGCCGCGAGGGCATTGCGAGAACGATAAAGACGGAAGGAGAGCGCTCCAAGGGAGACGATGGCGGCGATGGCGGCAAGGAGGTAGAGCGAGGAGGTGGTGATCATTCAGGGGCTTGGACGACACGATAGCCGATGCTGCGGATAGTCTCAACCCATGATCCGTGGACGCCGAGTTTCTGACGGAGGCGTTTCATGTGGGTGTCGAGGGTGCGGCTGTGAGCGGCGTCGCTGTAGCCCCAAATGGTCCGGTGAAGGTCGTTGCGATCCTGGGCTTTTCCGGCGCGCTCGCAGAGGAAGAGTAGGAGTTTGAACTCGGTGGAGGTGAGTTCTGCGGGTTCGTTATCGAGGTAGAATTTGAGTGAGGTTTTATCGAAACGGAAGGGGCCGTGGGTGAAGCCCACGGCGCCG
>CAYRLT010000201.1:0-2052 GCA_964425095.1 uncultured Luteolibacter sp. | reverse complement strand
AGGCGTCGGCCAATGATTCGGGATTTCCCCTGTGATATCCCTGGCTTGTGAACCATTCGGCCTTTGCGCCGCCAACCGGATGCTCGGTATCGAGCAGATAGTCGCAGAGTTTCTGCAACGGCACGAGCAGTTTGTCGGCGTGCGGCATGGGCATCGTGGCAACTTCCAAGCTCCCCGTCTGCGGACAGGTCCGATCGTGGCAGACCCATGAAACACGCCTTCCATCCAAGCCCGACGCGCGAGCGAAAGGAATCCGCGTCGGCCCCACCAAGGCCGCCAACAGCCGTTTACCCCGGCACGATCATCCCCTTGGGAAACGCGAGCCACGCACCGCGGTCGCCGATCAGGCGGCGGGTGTCGGGGCTGGCCCGGTAGCCGAAGAAGAGCGGGTGGATATCGGCGGGGTTGAGCTTTTCGTCGCGAGCCAGTTGTGGCCGCACCCGTTCGAATACTTCCATGAATTCGCGGACTTCGTTGCTGGTGATGTTGGTCTTCACCTCGCAGAGCACGGCGGCGGGCCGGCCGGCGATCGTGCCGCGGCAGACGATGTCGATCTCGTTGGCCCGATCGTCGGCGTAGATCGTTTCGGGCACCGATGATTCGGTCACAAACCCACAGTGTTCGGCGAGAATCCGCGGGATCCGTTCCATGGCGTAGGCTTCGAGGCCGTGGCCGACCGACTGAGCCAGCCCGCCGAGCTGCTTGTGGACGTCTTTCATGGTCCAGGTCAGCTCCTTCTGGGCCACGAACAGCTCGTGGATCTCGCCCTCGGTCCGCTGCTGCGCGGCGGCCAGCTGCTTCATCTGTTCTTCGGTCCGCTCCTGTGCGTCGGCCAGCCGATTCATCCGTTCTTCGGTCCGCTCCTGCGCGTCGGCCAACCGGTTCATCCGTTCTTCGGTCCGTTCCTGAGCGTCGGCTAGCCTCCCGACCGTGGCGGTGAGCTTGGAAAAGTCTTCCCGACGCACGAGATCGGCTTCGATCTGCACGGTCGCCTCCGCGAGTACCTTCGCCTGATGGTCATCGAACGCCTGCCGATAGTGCGCCATCATATCTGCGATACTGACCATTTTTGTTCTCCTTTCAGCAGGTTCGACTGGTGCCACGGCGACCTTCTCGCGCGGCCAGAAATGATGGCGGAAGTGAACGCTAGTATAGATATCCAAAATGGGCTGTCAACCAAAAGCCACTCACCGGCCGCACCAGCAGTGGGGCGCAGTATCGACCATCCCGCTCCGCACCGGCTGTAGATCGATACCGACAGGATCGATGTGTATGCACGACGATGGGCGAGGTGGGATTCTCGACGCTGGCCAAGGATGCTGTATCCTAATGAACAGCCAAATCGCACCCGTCTCCAAACGCGACTCCTCTGCCAGAAGCGCGACGAGTCCTCACCTTTCACCCGTAGTGCACTCGCAATGAACCACCGCGATCTCTTTGAGGACCTCTTCGTCCTTGAAATGGCCAACAACCACTGGGGAAAGGTGGATCGCGGCCTTGAAATCATACGGCAGCACTCTCGAATCGTGAGGTTCAACAACGTTCGAGCGGCAATCAAACTGCAGTTCCGCGACGTCGACAATTTCATCCACAAGGATTTTCGTGATCGCAGTGACGTGCGCTATATCAAGAAAACGCTCGACACGAAGATGTCGAAGGAGGACTACGCGACGTTGATCGCAGCGGTCAAGAAGGCGTCGTGCATACCGATGGCAACCCCTTTTGACGAGGCCTCGGTAGACCTCTGCGCGGAGCTTGGCATTCCGATTATCAAGATCGCCAGTTCGGACATGAACGACTGGGTATTGCTTGAAAAGATCGCGGCCACGAAACGGCCGGTCATCGTTTCCACGGGCGGCACGTCTCAGAAAGACACTGACGACCTCGTGACATTCTTCGAACGACGAAATATCCCGCTAGCAATCAACCACTGCGTTTCGCTTTACCCGACCGAGGAAGATGAACTCGAACTCAACCAGATCGATTACCTCAAAAGCCGTTACCCGGGCCATGTGGTTGGTCTTTCAACGCATGAGCATGCCGACTGGCAGG
>CAYRLT010000200.1:0-8698 GCA_964425095.1 uncultured Luteolibacter sp. | reverse complement strand
GAAATTCACCAGCACATCGCATGCCGAACACAACTGGCAAGATGCTCCAGCCGCGGTGTTTTCGGTCATTGCTATCGTGGGTAGCGGCGCTGATAGAAACGCCGCTACTAGCGATGCATCAGTGAGCTAAACTTACATCGCGAGCAGCCATTCGCGGAAGGCGACTTGATCGGTGCTCATTTGAATGGCGACCTTTTCGCGATTGGCGAGGATGGCGATGCGTTCGGGAATTTCCACGGAGCCTTGGCCGAGTTCGGCTTCCATGACGTCGGAGAATTTTGCTGGATGGGCGGTTTCCAGAGTGATCGTTGTGCTGCACGGGTGGGCACCACGCCAGGTTCTTGCGGCGAGCCAACCGACTGCGCCGTGGGGGTCGATTTCATAATTGTAAACCGACTTCACTTCGCGGATGGCGGCGCGGGTGAGGTCGTCGCTGAACCACATGCCGCTGATGGTGGATTTCATGTCCTGCCATGAGCCGCCGAAGAGTGCCTGCATGCGGACGAAGTTCGAGGGCGCGCCGACGTCCATGGCGTTTGAGATTGTGGCCACGCTGGGGCGTGGTGTGTAGGTTCCGGTGTTGAGGAATTCGGGGACGACATCGTTGCGGTTGGTGGCGGCGATGAAATGATCGACGGGTAAGCCGAGTTTCATGGCGAGCAGGCCGGCGGTTAGATTGCCGAAGTTTCCGGAGGGGGTCACGAAGACCGGCTTCACGCCTTCCGGGAGTTGGCGGGCGGCGTGGATGTAGTAGAAGCTTTGGGGAACGAGGCGCGCGAGGTTGATCGAGTTCGCGGAGGTGAGGTTGAGGTTTTCCGAGAGTTCGCGATCGAGGAAGGCGGATTTGACGAGTGCCTGGCAATCATCGAACGAGCCGTCGATTTCGAGGGCGGTGATGTTTCCGCCGAGGGCGGTGAGTTGTTTTTCCTGAAGTCCGGAGACTTTGCCTTTTGGATAGAGGATGACCACGCGGGTGCCGGGCACGTTGTGGAAGGCGGATGCGACGGCGCCGCCGGTGTCGCCGGAAGTGGCGACGAGCACGGTGAGCAGGCGGTTTTCATCGCGGGTGAGCCAAGCCATGAGGCGGGCCATGAAACGGGCACCGAAATCTTTGAAGGCGAGTGTGGGGCCGTGGAAGAGTTCTAAGATGTGATCGCCTGGGCCGAGTGTGACGAGAGGGGCGTCGAAGGTGAGTGTGCCCTCGACGATTTCGCGCAGGGCAGCGGCGGGGACGTCGGTTCCGAAGAAGGCGTCGGCGACGGCGATGCCGATTTCCTGGAAACTGAGATCACGCCAGTTTTGCCAGAACTCATCACCCAGCACCGGCAGTGCGTCCGGCATGTAAAGGCCGTTGTCCGGCGGCAGCGAGCGGAGGATCGCTTCCTTGAGATCGACGCGGTAGGACGGGTTGTTGGTCGAGTGGTAGAACATGGGAAGAAAGCACTAAATATGAAGCACTAAATTCGAAACGAAGATCATGAATCACTTCAGCACGTGGACGCCGAGTGGGTTGATGCGGGAGACGTAGGCTTGGTTTTCGATGGGGATGGCGGAGAAGACTTTGGAGACGGCATCGGCGACTTTGCGGGCGGTTTCTTCGCCTTCGCAGAGGGCAAAAACGGACGGGCCTGCGCCGGAGATGGAGAAGCCTAGGGCACCGGAGGCGAGGGCGGCGCGTTTGGCTTTGTAGAAATCCGGGATGAGTTTTTGGCGTCGGGGTTCGGCGATGACGTCGTGGATCGAGCGCGAGATCAGGCCGTAGTCTTCTTGGATGAGGCCGCAGAGGAGTCCGCCGAGGTTGCCGATTTGTTGGGTGGCATTTTCCAGCGGGATTTCTTTGGGGAGGATTTCGCGGGCGACCTTGGTGAGGATTTCGATATCCGGGTGGACGACGGCGGCCCAGAGGTTTTTGGGAGCGGGGATTTGTGCGAAATCGAGTTCGTCATTCGAACGGATGAAAACGATGCCGCCGAAGAGGCAGGGTGCGACGTTGTCCGCATGCCAGGCACCATCCGCCGAGGCTTCGCCGGCCATGGCGAAGGGGAGCAGTTGTTTTTTGCTGAGTGGCTCGCCGATGAGTTTGTTGACGGCGTAGGCACCGGCGACGGATGAGGCGGACGAGGAGCCGAGGCCGGAGCCGAAGGGCATTTTCTTGTGGATCTCCATCTCGATGCCGCGGTCGGTCATGCCGAGGTGTTTGAGTAGATCGAGAGCGGCGACACCTGCGCAGTTTTGGGCGGGGTTTTTCGGGAGTTTGCCGTTATCGCCGGTGATTTTCGTGATGTGCAGTCCGGGTTTTTCGCAATGGCGGACTACGATCTCATCGCCGGGTGAGTCGATGGCGAAGCCAAGGACATCGTAACCGCAGGCGACATTGGCCACGGTGGCGGGGGCGAAGACGCGAATTTCAGAAGAATTGGACATAAGAATGGCGCTCGCGGGGAGCGGGCGTAGTCTGCGGGCGGAACTCCCGATTATTCAAGTCTTGAAAAAGCGGGCGTTAAAAGAAGAACCAACGGCGTTTTTTGCGTTTGTAGGAGCCGTCGCCGACCGAGATGACTTCGATGCGGGTGGTGGTGAGGCCTTGGTCGTGGAAGCCGAGTTTTTTGGCGGCGCGGGGTGTGACGTCGAGGTGGCGGTTTGGGATGAAAGGTCCGCGGTCGTTGATGCGGATTTTGAGGGATTTGTTATTTTCCAAGTTGGTGACTTTGACGACGCAGGGCAGGGGAAGGGTTTTGTGGGCACCGGAGAGATGCCATGGCATGACTTTTTCCCCGATCGAGGTATTGCCGCGTTTGAGACCGAAGAATTTGGATTCGTTGTACCACGAGCAGGTGCCGGTTTCCTCGAAATTCAGTGAGGCATCCACGCTCATGGGTTGGTAGCTCTGGCCGCGAACGGTGTAGGAGCGGGTCATGTAGCCGCGATATCCTGAAGAGCAGGAGGCGAGGAGCGAGAGAGTCAGGAGCGTGATCGCAGTGATCGTTCTCCGGATGGAATTCGGAAAATTCATGGACTGGGCACGGCGGTTTCAGGTTGCCGCATGGTTTGCTATTTGCGTTGGCGGATGATCTTAAGGGTAGTGGCCACCTTTTCTTTCATTTCCTTGCCGGGTTTGAATTTCACTGCGGCGCGTGCGGGAATCTTGACATCCTTGCTAGGGTTTTTGGGATTGCGGCCGATCTTGGCTTTCATTTCACGAACTTGAAAAGCGCCGAAGTTTCGCATCACCACGGTGTCTCCCTGTGCCAGGGATTCGGTGATTTCATCGATGAGTGTTTGGAGTACTTCCAGCACGTCCTGTTGGGTGAGTTCGATACCTTTGACTCCAAGTTGGTCGGTGATTTTGAGAGCGAGTTCGCGTTTGGTGATGGTGGCCATGAGGAGAGTAGCGGTGGAAAATTCCGGGTGCGCGCGGATTGAACAATTACGGAAGCTTGTTTGTCTCGTCAAAAATTGACTAATTGCCAGCAAGTTACGTGATTGGGTCGGCATCATGCCCGTATTCTTCCGATGGCTTGTCGAAAACCGCCGCGGTGGTGCGGAAGTGGAGCTTGGCGGTTTTTCCAAGAGCTTCCCGGCCATGGAGGGCGACGAGGTTGCGGGCGGCCTGGATGACGGAATCGGAGGCGCCGAGTGGCAGTTTGACACCGCAGGCGGCGGATGTTTGGTCTATCCAATCGATGAATCGCTCACGAGCGAGGATCGAGGCGGCGGCGACGGCGGTGTCGGACTCGCCCTTGGTGCGTTGATCGAGAGTGAGGGCAAGTCCCTTTTCGCGGAGCGCGCGCTGGAGGACTTCCGGTCGTGCGAATTGGTCGCTCAGGGCGCGGGGACAGTCTGGTCGGGCGGCGGCGAGTTTTTCGATCACACGGGCGTGGCCCCAAGCTAACAAGCGGTTGAGATTGCCGAATGAAGTGTGCATCTGGTTGTAGCGTTCCGGACCGATGGAAACCATTTCATGAGTGCATCCCGGAGTCGCGCGGATGAGGGCGGCAAGTTTTCGGATGCGGGCGGGACTGGTCACCCGCTTGGAGTCCATGATGCCGGCGGCGATGAGTTTGCGGGCGATTTCCGCATTGGTGAAAACACCCGCGATAACGAGTGGGCCGAAGAAATCGCCTTTGCCGCTTTCGTCGATGCCGAAGTGGGGTTCGAACTTGTCCGGTTCCAGGATTTCCTCATAGCCGAGTTTCGCCTCGCCGAGCACTTCCGGTTCCAGGGTGAAACGGATGAAGTCCTCGGTGCCTTTGCCTTGGATCAGCACCTTCGGTCCTTTGTGATAGACCGTGACATTGAGTTTTCCTTTGCGGGCGGCAAAGAGTGCGTGGGCTTTGGGTTCGAAATCAAAGCCTTGGTTTTCAAGCGCCCGGCGCAGTGTTTCCGCTTGATCTGAAGTGAGCGGTGCGGTGTAGGTGGTCACATAAGAGAAGTTACCGGATTGTAGTCTCCGGAATCAAGCCGGGAGGATTTTTCACCAGCGGAGTAGGCTGACGACGGCGGCGCGCAAGGCGGTTGCCAAGACGGCGGCCTCGCCATGGGAGAGGGGGATGGTGACTTTGCGCAGGGATTTGTCGTTGGAGTCTTGGCGTGAGAGGCTCATGAAGAATGGGGCGCGATCGGGTTCTTCACGAAACGTGAGTTCGAAGGCGCTGTTGGCTTTTTCCGATTGATGGAAGAGTTTGGCTTGGGGGAGGTTTCCTTGGAGAGTGGCAAGCACGTTGCCGATATCGGAAAGCCCCCATTTCATAGTGATTTTATTTTCCCAGTCGAATTGTTTTTCGCCTATTTGGGTGGTGGCATCGACGAAAAGTGAGGCCTTTGCATGGTTGATGCCGAAACGGATCACTCCGCCGTTGCCGCGGGAGTTGGGTTTGTAGATGGCGTAATCCGCGGGGCGATCTGTGAAGGCGCTTGGATCTTGGAAGGTGTCTTGCTTGGTGTCTTGGATCGTGTTTTGCATGATGTTTGGGATTGGATTCGAAAAAACCTTGGCGCAATTCGTTAGGCGGCGCAAGCAAAAAAGTGTTCATGAGAACACTTTTTAAAAAATGAATCTTGGCGTCCGGATTTTAGGAGTCAGGTTGGGGGGAGTGAACGTTCGTGTATTGATTGATGGTCCTTCGGAGCTGGTCTTTGACTATGCGGTTCCGGAGGAGCTGAACGTGTGCCCGGGATGCCGGGTGCGGGTTCCGTTGCGGCGGAAATCGGCGAGTGGGACGGTGCTCTCGATCGTGGACGGGGTGCAGATGGATTTTGCGCTGCGTGAGCTCGAATCCTTGATTGATCCGGATCCTTTGATCACGCCGGTGTTGTTGAGGGCGGGTGAGTGGATTGCGAATTATTACGGATGTGGGATTGAGACGGTGATTCGCTCATTGTTGCCGGAGTCGGTGCGCTCGGAGGAAAACTCGGCGAAAACCCGGCGGATTGTCATTTTGGATGGGGGGCCAGAGGAGGCGGTGATGGAGAAACTGGCGAAACGCGCGCCTCGGCAACATGCGGTGCTCTCGTTGTTGGCTCATGCGCCTGATCGACGGATGGCGGTGGCGGATTTGGGTGATGGATCTGCGGCGGTGCTCAAGGCGATGGAGAAGGCGGGGTTGTTGCGCATCGAGCAAGAGGAAGTGCGGCGGGATCCTGAGGCGGATGGGGTGGACGAGGTGCTTGAATCGCAACCGCTGGCATTGAATCAAGACCAGCAACGTGCGTTGGACGCTATTCTCGCGAGTTTGCAAACTCCCGCGCCGAAGCCGATTCTTTTGTTAGGTGTGACGGGTTCCGGTAAAACGGAGGTTTATTTGCAGGCGGCGCGGCATGTTTTGGATCTTGGGAAAACCGTGTTGGTGTTAGTTCCGGAGATTTCCCTTACGCCGCAGACGGTCAGGCGTTTCAAATCGCGTTTTGCGGCGATGCAGGAGCAAGTGGCCGTGTTGCATTCGAATCTTTCGCAGGGTGAGCGATTTGATGAGTGGCACCGCATCCGCAAGGGAGTGGCGCGGATCGTGATTGGCGCGCGTTCCGCCGTGTTCGCGCCGCTGCCGGATCTCGGTTTGATCGTTGTGGATGAGGAGCATGAAAACACGTATAAACAGGAAAATGTGCCGCGTTATCATGGTCGCGATGTGGCGGTGCTGCGCGCCGCATTCGAGCCCTGCGCGATTGTGTTAGGTTCTGCCACGCCATCGCTGGAGTCATGGCATAATACCCAGACCGGGAAATACGAACTCCTCCGTCTTGATCAACGCGCGGATGGCCAGGCGATGCCGTTGGTGCGCATTGTGGACATGCGGTTGGAGGCGGCAAAGCATAAGGGTGCGCCGGCGATTTTATCCGACAAGCTCCGCACCGCGCTTGAGCAGCGTTTGGAAAAAGGTGAGCAATCGATTCTATTTCTCAATCGCCGTGGGTTCGCGCGATCATTGCAATGCCCGCAGTGCGGTCATGTTTGCCAATGTCCGCATTGTTCGGTGGCGCTCACTTATCATCGTACGGATGAGCGGCTTGTCTGCCATGTTTGCGGCCACCAAGCCATTGTCCCGCGCAAGTGCCCGGAGTGCAAAGATCCTGCGATCATCTTGCAAGGATACGGCACGCAAAAGGTCGAGGAGGTGATGGCCAAGGTGCTGCCGAAGGCGAAAATCGCCCGCATTGATGCCGATGCCATGCGCCGGAAGCATGCGCTGCGGGACATTCTCAACGCCTTCAAGTCGCACAAGATCGATGTGCTCATCGGGACTCAGATGATCGCTAAGGGGTTGCATTTTCCAAACGTCACGCTTGTGGGGATTTTAAATGCCGATCTCAGTCTGCACATTCCGGATTTTCGGGCGGGCGAGCGCACCTTTCAATTGATCACGCAAGTGGCCGGACGTGCGGGACGTGGGGAGCTTGAGGGCGAGGTGATCGTGCAAACTTACACACCGCACTCGCCATCGATCCAGTATGCGCGAAAGCATGATTTTGATGGGTTTTCCGAGCAGGAAATGGAGTTTCGCCGCCAATTTGCATTTCCGCCTTATGGTCATTGTGCGGTGCTGACGGCGCGCTCGAATCATGAGCGGCGGGCGGAGTTTACTCTGCAAACCTTGCATCTGCGACTGGCGGAAAACTTGCCTTCTGGAATCACTCTTGGTGAGGTTTTGCCATCGCCGTTGATCCGTTCCCACGGACAATTTCGGTTTCAGATCACGTTGCGTTCACAGCGTGCCCGGCCATTGACGCGCCATGTTCAGGCGGTTCTCTCCCGCACCACATTGCCGGAAGACGTCACGGTCGTGTTCGATATGGATGCGCTTAGTTTTTCGTGACGGCAGATTGATTATCTAACAAACAAAATCTCCACCGGTGCCGAAGTGTTCGATCATGTAGTCCATGTCCTTATCGCCGCGGCCGCTCAGATTGACGAGGACTGTGCGCGCTGTGTCGGGGTTTTCGCGGGCGAGACGCATCGCGTGGGCGACTGCATGGGAGCTTTCGAGCGCTGGAATGATGCCTTCGTTGCGGCTAAGTATGTAGAAGGCGGCGACCGCCTCTTGGTCGGTTGCGGTGACGTAGCTCACCCTGCCGCTGTCCTTGAGGTGGCAATGCTCGGGGCCGACGCCCGGGTAGTCGAGACCGCTGGCGATTGAGTGGACGGGTGCGGGTTCGCCATTTTCATCCTGCAGAAGATAACAGCGGAAGCCATGGATGATGCCTTCCCGGCCGTAGGTCATGGTGGCTGAGTGATCGCCTAAGGTGGTGCCTTTGCCGAGGGGTTCCACGCCGTGGAGTTCCACCGGATCATTGAGAAAACCGGCGAACATACCCATTGCATTGCTACCGCCACCTACGCAAGCGGTGACGACATCAGGAAGGTTTCCGGTCATTTCGATGAATTGCTCGCGAGCCTCGATGCCAACGACTTGTTGGAAATCACGCACCATCATCGGGAATGGGTGCGGGCCGACCACCGAGCCGATGCAGTAGATTTGGTCCACGGGGTCCTGCATGTATGCCATGAGGGCGGAGTCCACGGCCTCCTTGAGGGTCTTGAGTCCGTGGGTGGCGGGGATGACGCGAGCGCCGAGGATATTCATGCGGGCGACGTTGGGGGCTTGCTTGGCGATGTCCACCTCGCCCATGTAGATGTCACATTCGAGGCCGAAATAGGCGGCGGCCGTGGCTAGGGCGACGCCGTGTTGGCCGGCACCGGTCTCTGCGATGAGTTTCTTTTTTCCCATGTAGTGGGCGAGCAGGCCTTCGCCCATGCAGTGATTGAGCTTGTGGGCGCCGGTATGGTTGAGGTCTTCGCGCTTCAGGTAGATTTGGGTGCGGCCGAGTTTTTTAGAAAGTCGGGCGGCGTGATAGGTGGGTGTCGGACGGCCTTGGAAATGTTTTCGGATGCGGCGGAGTTCCTCGATGAAATCATGTGAGCGCGAGAGGATTTCATAGGCCTTTCGGACCTCGGCAAGTGGAGACTCGAGTTCGGGTGGGACGAAGACACCGCCGTAGTTTCCGAAGAATCCTGAGGAATCCGGGGTCTGGCGCATCGATTGGGGCGTGGTGCTCGTGGTCATTTTTTGGGTTTTGGGGCTTTGGTGCGGGTAAGGCAAGGAGGCGCGAACCAATGCGCAGTGATTGCAAACAGACGTATAGGAGTGGGAGCATCCGGCGGCTCATTCATGGAGGGTGAATGAATCCGGTTTTTGAGTTTCAC